>NZ_JBZXVU010000021.1:0-92113 GCF_058892565.1 Hirschia sp.
GTGTCAGCGCTCCCATAGCCGCCAATAATTGGTGAACGGCAATGTAATGTGTGCGATTTGCTTGCACAAGTGCTAGCTGAGCATCCAGTAATTCTTGTTCTTGGTCCAACAAATCGAGTGTTGTTCTGAGCCCAACAGCCAATTCTTGTTCTGCTCCATCAAATGCAATCTGTGCAGCTTCCACTTGTTGTTGAGATGCTTCAATTGTGCGCTGGGATGCTAAAGCTGAATGCCAAGCCCGAGTAACCTGCACCAAAACAGATCTTTCAGCAGCACGATGCTGTAAACGCAATTGATCGCGCTCCAAAGCCGACGCCCGGATTTGTGATGAAATACGGCCACCTGTATATAACGGCAGCGTCAACTGAGCCACAACAGACGCGTTCTCATTGTTAAACGTATCGTCTTGATAAGTCTGACTTAGGCCAGCGGCGCCCACAATAGAAATGTCAGGACGGTTTTGCCCTTTAGCTGAACGCAACCTTTGCTCGGAAGCCTTTACGCTTGCCTTTGAAGCCACTAAATCAGGATTATATTCCATCGCAGCATTTATTGCGTCATCTAGGCCCTCTGGATAATCAGGTGTGAAATTCACCGCTTCTAACTGAGTCGGCCACCGCCCAACCAATTCTTGGAACACTGCGCGATTAGCAACAAGATTAGCTTGCGCAGTAGAAAGTTGGGCTTTCGCACCAGAATAACGCGCCTGCGCTTGAGCCACATCAGTACGTGTCACTTCACCAACTTCAAATCTATCAGAAGCCGCTTCCACTTGGCGCACCAATACACTCACATTGTTTTTACGGATATCTACTTCAGCTTCACTAGCAAGGACATCCATATAGTTTGTAACGACGTTTAAGATCATATCTTGCTCAAACGCGAACAATTGACTTTCTGCCTGCGTGACGCCGGCCGCTGCCTCGCCTATTGCAGCATCATTACGGCCACCATTCCAAAGACTTTGACGAACCTCCAAACCAAAAGTGGTTTGAGGTGCCTCAAAATCAGCAAACGCAGTTCTACCATTGCGTGAAATTGCGTATCCAGCAGAAGAACTCACACTCACTTGAGGCCGTTTAAGCGCGTGCGCCTGAGACAATCTCTCATCAGCAATCATACGAATTTTGCGCTGCGCAAGTATAGAAGGATTACGCTGGTAAGCAGCGCTTATTGAATCAGCAAGCGACTCAACTGTTAAATCAGGATCACTATCAGAAGAATTTAACTGCGCGTTGTCAGCATCAACTGACGAGACCACATATTCTCCCTCTGCCCCTAACAAAATATCATCAGGAGAGGTCGCTGCATTGTCCTGAGCAAAAGAAATTCCACTGCTCAAGACAGCTGATGTAATTAAAACTGAAATCAATGTATTACGCACAACAATCCTCAACTATATAAATCCACAGCTGCTTTGAACAAACTCAAAACACAACCAAGAGTATATCGGGACAATATTAATCCACCCTAACGAAAATACATGAAGAGTGCGCCAATAAATTCATCCAAAGTAAATAGTACTAAAAAACGAAGGATTCAGCCTTCTCAAAGCCAGGTAATGCAGGCGGCGCAGCATCGAACACGCTCCGGCAAGCAAAAGAATCACCCGAACGAGTATATATTCTTGCTTGGCTTAATTTGCCTTCGCGTACGATCACAGCAAGACGACCATTTTGCTTGAGCTGATCTTTCCATTCTTGTGGAATGACTTCAACTGATCCATTCACAAAGATAACATCAAACGGGCCTTGAGATGCCAAACCTTTTGAAATGTCACCGGCAACAACGTCTGCATTGTCTATATCGAGGCTATCCAAACGTGCAGATGCAGCTTCAGCCAATGCTTCGTCTGTTTCAACACCCACAACAGCTGCTGCAAGTTTCGCAAGTATCGCTGCTGAATACCCACTACCAGAGGCAACATCCAAAACTTCATCATCTGCTTGAATTTTAGCGGCTTCAACTAATTTAGCAAAATCACGTGCGCGCCACATATAACGTCCCTGTGACGTTTCATGCTCAAATTCTGCATAGGCTAGAGAGTGGCGTGACTTTGGCAAGAAAACCTCGCGCGGCACATTTTGAAGTGCGGCGTGGATACGGCGGTCCGTAACATCGTTAGGGCGAACCTGAGTGTCGATCATGGTTTCGCGTGCGACAGCATCGTTCATTGCAGCTTCCCTGTATATCTGTTTGAGCTGGCTTAAATCTATTGCGCAACATGTTTAACAACATGTGGATAGTCGGCTATTAGCATAGGATGACAACTTGGCAATGCGACGAATAGTTTTATTCGCTGTTAGCCGCCCTTCCAAACGCAAATTAGAACAATAAACTATCTTTATGCGTATGAAGTAAGCGATCAAATTCGAAAGAATTTCTGGAACAAGCGCGGCAACATATTTTGAAACTTTAAAGGCGCATCCGTCACAGCCAGACACACACATGCACTATCCTGCATTGCAATAGGTTGGTGGGGCGCATCATGCCCAACAGTCTGCATATCCCCTAAATTAAACGCCTGATCACCGTCATAATATCCACCGGCAACAACTTGCGTAAGTTCTACGCCATTATGCCCATGTGAAGCAGCAGCAACGCCAGCTGGTATATAAAGAAGGCGGGCTATCAAACCATCTTGTTCATGCAGAATTTTCTGTTTAACCCCGCCGCCCATAGTGGACCATTTAATATCCTTCAAATCACCCGCGAGCGAGCGCAAGGGTTCAGGAAAGACAGGAGTTTCATTTTCAAGCGTTACGAAATGAGTCGGTTTAACGTCCGAATCCGAAATTTCAGCTTCATCCATATTATCCAAAAGATCCATCGCACTGAGAGACACGGTCTCAGTTGAATTTTCTTCCATGGATACGGCCAACACATCTTCAAAGAACGCAACACGCTGACGGCAATGGCTACACATCGCTAAATGAGTCGCGACAGCAAGACTCCAACTATAATCGAGATCTCCAGCAGCGTAGAGATACAAAAAATCGTCATTTACATGGTGAGAAATTTTCATATCGATCCCTCTCCTAAATCTTCATCTATCAAGGCGCGTAATTTGGATAGCGCTAATCTCATGCGTGATTTCACAGTTCCCAAAGGCGTCTTCAAACTTTCAGCAATTTCAATGTGAGTTTCGTCAGAAAAGTAAGACCGTTGCAGCACTTCTTTTTGGCTTTGAGGCAATTTATCCATCGCGCGCTGTACAGCTAATGCGCGCTGCTTACCCGTAAGTACATCATCTCCAGTCAATATCGGATCGGGATGAAACGCAGGATCATTGACATCGGGTTCTGGTCGGTTCTGCCGCCGCAATAAATCTATGCGCTTATTTCTTGCTATCGTAAAAATCCAAGTCGATACAGCAGCTTTATCCTCACTATATTGAGAGGCTTTGCGCCAAACAAGAACAAAAGTCTCCTGAACTATCTCTTCTGCCATCTCATTAGACGCGCCATATTTTAGCATTTGAGATTTCACACGCGGCGCAAAATGGTCAAATAATCTAGAAAAAGCGTCTCTATCTTTAGATTGTCCGACAAGCAGAAGGTCTTGAGACCAATTAACGGATAATTCGCGCTCTACCAAGATTTGCCTCTCTTGCTCCAAAACCAATTGGCTCTCACCTACTTCACGCACAACTTGCATTCGACCAGAGCGACGCGCAATGGCAGAATTGGCTGGTTTGCGTCGAATATGCAAGCGCCGGTGATCAGTCTTTCGGATTGGATTAAGAGTATTCATAACAGCTAATACGAGGGAGAGGCTGGGCCGGATCACTTCTTTTGTATTTGAATCCACAAAATTTCTCAGTGATCCAAACAACATTCCCTGTCGTATCAATTCCAGAAACAAACTTTAAAACCAGATTTTGGATGCGACATGGCTTACGACACAACAAAACCTCAAAAGCCGACAAGCTCAAAGAATATCGCAATTATTGGCGGCGGAATTTCTGGCTTGGGCGCTGCATGGAAACTTTCCCAAAATCACAATGTCACCCTGTTTGAAAGTGAAGCTGAATTGGGTGGCCACGCCCGCACCCGCATGGCCGGTCCAAATAGAGATATCCCGGTTGATACCGGATTTATGGTCTTTAATGACGCCACTTACCCAAATCTCATAGACCTATTTAAAACCCTCAACATTGCCAGCACGCAAACAAGCATGTCCTTTGCTGTTTCCTTGGATGATGGCGCTTTTGAATATGGTTTATCCAATCTTGGCCGTGTTTTTGCTGACCCTAAAAATGCAATAAGCCCTAAATTTATAGGCATGTTGCGCGACATTCTAAAGTTCAACAAACAGGCGACAACCCAAACTTTAGATCCCAATCTGACACTGAAAGAATTGCTTGATAATGTTGGTGTAGGTGAATATTTCCGCCAGCGTTATCTCTATCCTTTAGCTGGAGCCATATGGAGCACCGCTCGACAGGACATGGAAGCCTTTCCGGCCCAGAGTTTTGTACGTTTCTTTGAAAACCATGGTTTATTATCGGCCCATAACGGACCCAAATGGCGCACAGTCATCGGCGGCAGCAAAACCTATGTTGATAAACTTCATGCCGCCTTAGAAGCTAATCAAGTTATTATAAAAACGCACACGCCTATCGCTGCGACAGGCCGTTCCCCTCAACCTTGGATCAAAACAGAATCTGGTGAAACCGAACGCTTTGATGAAATCGTGTTCGCTTGCCATTCCGATCAGGCACTTAAAATAGCGTCTGACTCCTCTCATGAAGAGCTAAACACCCTATCTGCCCTGAGATACCACCCCAACAAAGTCTATCTCCATGGTGACACATCCCAAATGCCCAACCGCAAATCGGCTTGGTCTTGCTGGGTTTATCGCGGCGACACAAATGCTGATGAAACAAATGGATCTTTCACTTATTGGATGAACCAATTGCAGCACATCCCCGACGAAACACCCGTATTTGTGACGCTCAACCCCAAACAACCTATAAACGAAGACCTTATCTATGATGAAACAGAGCTGTGGCACCCGCAATTTGATGTGAAAGCTCTCAATGCTCAAAACCAATTAGATTCAATTCAAGGCAAGAATAATTATTGGTTTTGCGGAGCCTATACGCGCTATGGTTTCCATGAGGATGGATTGATCAGCGGTTTGAATGTCGCTCAATCAATTCAGGCAGCTAGCGCCATTGAGGTGACATAGCTGTGCAATTAGCCCCCAACATATCAGAAAGATCAGCAAAGCTTTTAAAGGCCAATGTTTTCCATAGCCGAAATGGAAAAGTCAAAAATGCTTTTAATTATAAAGCTGATTATGTCTTGTTTCCCATTTCAAAAGCAGACCCCAATCTCCCCTATGGACTGACACGCAACAAATTTGGGATATGGGCCATTAATGATGTGGATGTCGCAAATGCAAAATCCACACTATATGATTATTCCCAATCACTCATCAAAACATGTTCCATTCCAGCAAAAGCTGCTGCAATCGTTGAACTTTTAACAATGCCCGCTTTTCTAGGGTATAGTTTTAATCCAATCAGTTTTTGGTTGTTTAAAGACAGCGAAAAAAACCTTCGCGCAATTGTTGTCGAAGTGACAAATGTCGGCCGCGACCGCCACTCCTATCTTTGCAAAATGCCGGATTTCGAACCCATAAGATCCACCGATAAAATCACAACTGACAAACGTCTTCATGTGTCTCCCTTCCAGACTTTAGACGGCAATTATCGTTTTCATTTTGACGTCACATCAGATTATTTCAGTGTTCGAATTCAGTATGAAACACCTAATGAAGATGGTCTCACCGCCACACTCCAGGGTGAGTTTCTTGCGTTGAAAACCCGCACAATTTTATCTTCCTGCCTCCGCCTACCTTTAGGCGCTTTGCGAGTCATGAGTCTGATCCATTGGCAGGCAATCAAACTAAAAATCAAAGGTGCGAAATTTCGCCGCCGCCCGTCTCCTCCAACACAGGAATTGTCTCAATGATTTTTTCTAAATCGAGTTCAGAGAAAAAGTTTTTCCAATTATTGGAGAACATCCATACCGGAACGCTAACAGTCGAAATGCCTGATGGTAAAACGCATATTTTCGGGCAAGGCCTTCCTGCCGTATATTGGCAGATAAAACATTGGGATGTGCTGCCTGCTTTAGCTTTGCGCGGTGATGTTGGCCTTGGTGAAACATATGCGCAAGGTATGTGGGACACACCAGATCTTGAAGCGCTATCCACTTTGGCATTGCTCAATCATGATGTAATCAAAACACCTTTTGGCGGAGCCACATTCCAACGCCTTTTATTTATTGCAACTGACAGATTTGCACGCGCAAACTCCAAAGCTGGCTCTCGGCGTAATATTTCCGCGCATTATGACATATCAAACGATTTTTATAGCCGTTGGTTAGATCCTAGCATGACTTATTCCGCCGCGCTTTATACTGACGAAAACCAATCGCTTGAATCAGCTCAAAATGCCAAATACGACCGCCTCATAAACGCGGTCGCAAATTCGGGTGAAAATACATTGGAAATTGGCTGTGGTTGGGGCGGCTTTGCACAGCGATCACTTGAGACCAGTGATAATAAGCTAACCGCTGTTACCATTTCAAAAGAACAACATCGCTTTGCAAACGACCGCATAGCCAAGCATGGGCTGGAAAAACGCGCCGATATCCGCTTAGAAGACTATCGCGACATTAAAGGCAAATTTGATTCAATCGTGTCTATCGAAATGGTAGAAGCTGTTGGGCAACGCTATTGGCCCACCTATTTTAAAACCATAAAAGATAAACTCGCTGACAATGGTCGCGCTGCCTTGCAAGCGATTATTGTCGAGGACGACACATTCGATATTTATCGCACCCGCACCGATTTTATTCGCCAATACACATTCCCAGGCGGCATGCTGATTTCACCCGGTGAGATTAATCGTCAGGCAGAGCGCGTCGGGCTTAAAACAGAAAATCTCTTCCGTTTTGGAAAAGATTATGCACGCACGCTCAGAGAATGGCGTTCAAAATTTGAAGATTGCATTCCTGAACTTCAGTCAGAAGGCTACAAGCCCGAATTCCTCAGAGGATGGAAATATTACCTAGACACATGTGCAGCCGCTTTTGAGCAAGGAAACCGGACAAATGTCGTTCATGTGGAGCTGACACATGCTTAGTCTTTTTCCAATTATTCTAGCTTTGCTCATATCTGATCCAGCAATATCAAAACCCACAACTTCAGACATGAAACTTGTCGGCACGGCCAAATATTATTTTGGGCCTTTCAAACTCTATGACGCCGCTCTTTTGTCTAAAGATGGTCGCTATTCCAAAGAAAACCGTTTTGATCTGACTTTGACATATGCACGTGACATCTCAGCGACCAAACTAGCCAATGCATCCATTATCGAAATGGCCCGCCTAACTGAAAAAACAGAAGAAGAGCTGGAACACTTACGTTCTCCGCTAGAATCTTGTTTTGGCGATGTGGAAAAAGGCGTCGTCATAACGGGTCAAAAACTCTCGGCAGATAAAACCAATTTTTTCAAAAATGGCGAACTGACCTGCCAAATGCAGGAGTCAGATTTTAGCGATGCCTTCTTTGCTATCTGGCTCGATCCCAATGGCCGTTACCCATCTAAAACTTCAAGCCTAATCGGCAAATAGTTTTCAATAATTCAAAGGCTGCTCCATGACCTATTTTTCGACAATTGTTTTCATTATTGTATCCTTGTTTCTACTCTCTGGCTGTGTCTGGGGGTTTTCTCACCAAAAGCCCGCTGATTACGCAGAAGCAACACCTGTCTTTGATCCCAAGACAACACTTAAAGGAGACTATCTCTCCGAAGGTTTGATCTATGATTACACAGGCAAGGTCGTCTCTCGTTTCAAAGCCCGCATGACAGGTAATTTTGACGAAAATGGCGGCACATTAGCTGAGCACTTCATTTATGCATCTGGCAGAGAAGACAGACGCGAATGGACACTAAAATTTAAAGAAGACGGCGGCTTTACCGCAACAGCTCCAGATTTGGTTGGCGAAGGCGTTGGCATTGCTTCAGGCAATAGTTTGCAAATGAAGTATAAGCTGAAACTAGCAGAAGATGCTGGTGGACATGTCCTCAGCGTCACTGATTGGATGTATCTCACAGATGAAGGCACTATCATCAACCGATCTCAAATGCGAAAATTTGGTATCAAAGTGGCTGAACTTGTCGCTGTTTTTAAACACAGAGACATCGCCGAAGATTCGGTTTTCTACAATAAAGGGGATAATAATCTGGAGGCTGCTGAATGACACAGTCAACCTCTTGGGAAGGCACACACTATTGGATAATTGGCGCAAGCGCAGGCCTTGGTGAAGCATTAGCAAAACTCTTATCAGCTGATGGCGCAATTCTCACCCTTTCCGCTCGCAATGAAGACGCCTTAGAAAAACTGGCGAATAAACTACCTTCACCAGCGAAAGCCGCACCATGTGATGTCACTGATAGTAAAAGCATTGCATCGGCATTTGAAACGGTGATCCAAAATGGAGACCTTGATGGCATTGTGTTTTGCGCAGGACAATATGCACCCATGACGGCGCAAACTTGGGATGTTGAAAATGCTGCATCAATCTGCGACGTCAATTTCACGGGGGCAATCCGCGTTCTAAGTCAATACCTGCCCTATATGAACAAACAGAACTCCGGCCATATTGTGATGATCGGTTCGCTTTCTGGCTTTAAGGGTATTCCAGCTAGCTCAGCCTATGGTGCCAGCAAAGCGGGCGTGATGCATTTGGCCCAAGGTTTAAGAGCTGACTTAGACCCAGATAAATTCAAAATACAGCTCATCAACCCCGGTTTTATCAAAACCCGATTGACTGACAAAAACGAATTCAAAATGCCATTTATAATGTCACCAGATGAGGCCGCCCAACGCACAAAATCTGCGATGGAAACGAATCGGTTTCAGACAAATTATCCCAAACGGTTTGCACTTATATTTCGTTTGCTAGGTCTGCTACCTAATTCACTGTATTTTCCGGTTGTTCAGAAATTTTTTAAAACCAAATAGAATTTGTGATTGCTCACACCCCTATCTGAAACACATCTGAACCAATTTACGTCACCGTATTGTACCAACAACACCGCCAAACACAGAAAATCAACACAACCCCCTCACAAATTCCACAATGGATAGAGACTGGTTCGACACAGATTTAGCAATTTTCAGTATAAAACTGGATAAAAAGCCTTCACTAATTAGTAAAAGCTGATAAGTAAGCTCCCTCACTATCGATAGCTTCTGTTGTCGAATCTTGATTGGCAACTAAGTTGCTGGTCAATATAATGATTTCAATGGTTAGGCCGCGTGGCGGAGTGGTTACGCAGCGGATTGCAAATCCGTGTACTCCGGTTCGAGTCCGGACGTGGCCTCCATTGTAAATCTTCTATGCGTCATTTGAAATTTTAACGCATTCCAATCCCGCTCAATCTAATTTTCCATTTATCAAGCTAATCTTGCAGCTCTTGTTTTGACATAAAACAAGAAACTCAAGCTTATTTGCATATTCAAAAAACTGCACAGGCTTCAAAGTTAACAAATAATTCTGAAAACTGATAAAATTAAAACGAAATTTTAGGGAAATTCAATAATTTAACCACTCATTAACCCAAATGGAGCATATTGCCTATGTCTTCTCTGAAGACACCCACCATCACCCAACGCCTTGACGGGAGCTTTTTCTAGCTCCCGTTTTTTTTGTGCCGTTTTTAGGTGAAAATCCAATTTTTTTTAAAAGAAATGCATTTTGAGGCAAATTAGGGATTGCACATATTTGGAACGCTAGATATACCGCGTCCTCTAACGTTGTTCCGCGATAGCTCAGTTGGTAGAGCAATCGACTGTTAATCGATTGGTCGCAGGTTCGAGTCCTGCTCGCGGAGCCATTCCCTTTCAGATTTTGAAAGGATGATTTATCTCTCCCTCAAAATCTATCTTTGCGGCTTTGGTTTAAAAACAAATAGCATTGTCATCGTAAAATTGAATACCAACCCAACCAAAGTGCCCGGAATAACAGCAAGTAACGGCCCCCACTCTACATATTGCTGTACATCAACAACTTCATCTAAGCCAGTTCCTAATGCCTGAATCCAGTCTTTAAATGGAGACAGATAGACGAATGCTAAATAGGTGAGATAATTCGCTGCGCCGCCTAATGCATTTGCAGAGAAGAATCGAACGAATCCATTGATCCAATTTATTTGCTTTGCCTCACTGGCGAAAACAAATTGACGGTTTAACGAATATGTCGCGCAAACAGCGACCAGAAATGAAATAATGCGAGCATATATTGGGTTAAGAAGGTTCAAAACAGCAGACAACACAGCAATGTCTACAAGCAATCCAACCAAACCAACCATGCAAAAGCCAAATAGTTTCCGCAGTGTTTGCCTAATCGCCTGTTTCATCAACAATACCCAATCTTTGAACTGCCTTAGAGGTATTAAATACTACGCGGCGAAGTCATTTGCTTTCCACTCACGACGCTAGTTTCTTCTATTTGAAAAATCTTGTGTCGTTTGCGTTCTGAACTCTTGAGATTACACTACACTGTCTTCAACGTGCCAGTAAGCGCTCGCTAATTCATGATCAAGGAACAGGTCGCATGCACCGGAAACATACCCGTAATACCAAACGCTATTCCAAATTATTGCTATCAGCCTGCACAACCCTATTTATGAGTGGATGCACTAGCGTAAACACTAATCTAGAAATGCAATCTCCGCAGACTGAAGCCAGAAAACTACATGATCAATTTGTCGTCATGGACACGCATTTAGATACGCCCGCTAATCTTGCAAAACCCGGCTTCGATATCACCCAACGTCACGACCCTATTTTAGATTATTCTCAAGTCGACCTCCCACGAATGGTTGAAGGCGGTTTGGATGGTGGTTTCTGGGTTATTTACACACAGCAAGGCCCGCTAAACGATCTTGGTTACCAAACAGCGAGAGATCATGCTCTCATGCGCGCCATCGCCATACAGCGCATGTTAGCCGCTTATCCTGAGCATTTTGAAATAGCGACGAAGTCCAGCGATGCTGCTCGCATAAAATCAGAAGGAAAACGCATTGTTTATCAAAGCATAGAGAACTCATACCCTCTGGGTGAAGATATTTCCTTGCTGCGTACATTCTATAATTTTGGTGTCCGTATGGTTGGTCCGGTCCACTTTGCTAACAACCAATTTGCAGACAGCGGTACTGATTTAACGGGACCAAAATGGAATGGTCTTTCTCCCTTAGGTGAAGAGCTTGTCAAAGAAGCAAACCGGCTTGGCATGATCCTCGATGCATCCCATGCGCATGACCTCACATTTGACGATATGGTAGAGCTGTCCGCAACGCCTATAATCCTCTCTCATTCCGGCACCAAATCCCTGTATGACCACCCGAGAAACCTTGATGATGAGCGGTTAAAAACACTAGCGGCATCGGGCGGAGTCATTCAAATGAATGCGCTAGGCGCATATCTAAAAGAACTGCAAGAGCAACCTTTCCGCAAAAAAGCTTATGCCGATCTACGTGAAGAATCAGCATTATACGGCTCAAACCCAACACCAGAGCAAAGCGCACTTTTACTAGAAAAACGGCGCAAGATTGATGCAGAATTTCCAGCTGATATGGCCGACTTTGAAGACTTTGCAGAGCAGCTTTTATATGTCCTAAAGCTTATCGGCCCTGATCATGTAGGTATTGGTGCAGACTGGGATGGTGGCGGAGGCGTGATAGGTATGCGCGATATCGCAGCCTTTCCCCTCATCACAGAACGATTATTAGCTGAGGGATATACTCAAGAAGATCTTGAAAAGATTTGGGGCGGCAATGTCTTGCGTTTAATGGAAGCTGCTGAAGATTATGCCGCGTCACTAAAAAACTAGCCATTTTAAAAGAGCCAAACAAAACAAAGCGTTTGGCTCTTTTTATTGTCTTTAATTTCAGCTTAGAAGGACACGCTCAACTCGCCTGTCAGTAGTTTAGCTGTCACATCACGAAGTATAACATCCATTGGTTGATCTTCCGTGATGAATGGCGCAAGAGCGCGCACCTTTTCAACTTGGGCAAGGACACGCGGACCAACCATCAGCTCTGTTAACTCACCAGATTTTAAGCGCAATTCAATCGCTTGAGTGGCTGCCATCATATGCGCAGCGGCAACTTGCGCTGTCAGCTCGTTCACGCGCAATGCATCACGCGCTGCAATCGTGCCCATGCTAACCTTATCTTGGTTATGGCACTCAGTAGAGCGAGAGAAAACAGACGCCGGCATAGTAAGTTTACACGCTTCAGCAGTCCACGCAGACACACCAATCTGAACTGCTTTAAAGCCATGATTTATAGGAGCACGTTCTCCAGTTGCACCCGACAAATTAGACGGCAAACCATTGGAATACCGCGTATCTACTAACGTAGCGAGTTGACGGTCCATAAGATCAGCAAGATTGGCGACTTGTGTTTTTAGCGTATCTGCCACCATACACACATGCCCACCATAAAAATGGCCGCCATGAAGAACATCACCCGTCTCGGGGTCAAATAGTGGGTTATCATTTGATGAGTTGATCTCAGTATTGAGAACTGATTCCAGCATTGGCATCGCATCTTGCAACACACCAATCACATGCGGTGCACAGCGTGTTGAATAACGATCCTGCATGCGGACCGCTTCATGGTTTTCCTGCATGGGGGCAAGATCTTCACGAATGCGCTGGGCCACTAACATCTGACCTTGATGCGGCTTGGCATTAAACAAGCGCGCATCAAAGTGGCGCGTATTTCCTAGGATACTCAGGGAACACATAGATGTTAGCCGCGTCGCCGCTGCCATTAATCGTTTGGATTGTTCTAGCGCGATACCAGCAAGCGCTGACATCACAGCCGTACCATTCATGATCGCAAGTGCTTCTTTAGGCTGAAGAATGATTTCCTGTAGCCCTTCTTGCGCAAACGCTTCACGCGATAATTTAATCTCACCTTTGTGCAAAACATCGCGCTCACCCGCCAATGCACCCGCAATATAAGAAAGCGGCGTTAGATCACCTGAAGCTCCCACTGATCCTTCAGAAGGAATACACGGCAAAATATCAAGTCGCAGCATATTGGCCAGCAACTCAACCAAGTCCATAGACACACCAGACCAACCGCGCACCAATGTCACCAAACGCACAGCCAGCGTTGCACGTGTTTCTTCTGGCGTTAGAAAACGCCCCATGCCGCAGCCATGAAAGCGCGACAAATGCAATGGCAGCTCAGCGACTAATTCAGGCGGGACAGCGCGAACAACGCTATCGCCATAGCCCGTCGTTACACCGTAAATTTTACCATCATTCTTGAGCAGATCAGTGACGTGTTTGGCTGAAGTATTGATCACAGCCAACACATCAGGATTCGTTGAAAGGCGTGGTTGAACCCGCTGCGACGCTAAATCATCCAGAATTGCCGTGTCCAATTGCGCTTCACCAAAAGTGAAACTTGGAAAATCACCAGTATCAGCAGCCATCGTCTTATTCCATTCCCTACCCAAAACACCCTAAATCTGAATGTGATGGGGTATTCTTGCTCTACAAATCAGCACACCCAACACAACGAGGCTTCCCATCTCTGTGCGATGTACGAAAGTTCAGCGCTCTTCATACGCCTGAGAAAGAAAAAAGAACACCCCATCAAATTGATATGGGTTTGGATTTTCCAACTAAGTTAAATTTTGACAGAACACATTCAAAATCAATGAAATTTGCCTTGTTCTTGCCCTGCTCTCCAGCCAAAATAAACAATTAAGATTTTAAAAATCGGGATGTAACCATGAAGCCCCATCGATCCAAACGATTCATTCTTGCAGCAATAACTAGTGTTATCGCCAGCTTAACATCCATGACCGCCACGGCTGAAACAGAGCTTATTTCTGTTGAAGATGCTTATGAAAAGTCCATCAATGGTGAAGTTATTCTCGTCGACATACGCACACCACAAGAATGGACACGGACTGGCACCCCATTATCGGCCCGTCTTGTAACGCTGCAAAGCGAGAGATTTTTATCAACAATCAATGCTCTACAAGCGGAAAGGCCCGATGCTTCAGTTGCACTTATCTGTCGCTCTGGCACCAGATCGACACGCGCAGCCCAAATTCTGGAAGAAGCTGGCATAAAGCATATTTACAACGTCAAAGAAGGTGTTGAAGGCAGCCCAAATGGAACAAGCTGGATATCCAAAGGTCTGCCACTTGATCGCTTCCCACTTGAATAATGTTGGCTAACCTATCGTTCCAGATGAAAGTTTATCTTCACCGCGCTTGAATGCGAAATTTAGTTTTTCAGTCTCAGGCTTAAAACCCAGTGTTAGAATTATATCATCATGTGGTTGGATAACCTGTTGAAATTTCATGCGATTGACGTTGAAACTAGCCGGTGAGGCTGCCCAAATTTCTTCAGCAAGACGCGCTGCAATGTGTGTTTGGGCAACTCCCGGCAATATAGGATTTTCTTTAAAATGTCCCTCAAACCAAGGCAGATGTGGTTTAGCAGTGAAGCGAATTTCTGCGTCAAACCCATCAACTTGAAGAGTTGTGGGAGCCAACACTTCCAGCAACCGCACGCTTTCAAATACGCTTTGCATTTCCGCGACAACCCGTTTGGATTGACTGTTTGTTGGAATATGGCTGACAAAACGCATACGTTTTGGCCATTCGGCAGGCTCTAAATTATCACTCAATAATTTGCGCAGATAACGCGACATTTTGAATGAGCCTAGCTTTCCTAACTCAAGCTGGCCTTCTTGAGTAAGGCAGACTAGAGAACTCAAGCGATCTCGGCCATTTTGAGAAGTCATTATGACGGCGCAATCACTCACCATCGGGTGAGACAACAATACCTCCTCGACACGTGGAAGAGATACGCGCTTGCCCTCAACTTTCACAATCCGATCAATACGTCCCAAAAGAACAAACCGACCGTCTTCGCTAATCTCGACGCGATCTCCCATTTTCACGGGCTCAGCATCAGGAATAAAGGGGGATGTCACCATCAGCTCGCCTTGATCGCCCAAACTTAGTTTTACTCCGGCGACAGGCGTCCACGGTTCATTTTCAACGTCACGCTGACGCCAAGCAACACCGCCCGTCTCAGTGCTGCCAAGAATTTCCAGCGGTTGCACACCAAATAAATTCGCCGCCGCAAACGAATCATCAGCTTTAAGCGGACCGCCAGAAGAAAGAATATAGGCAGGTTGCGTTTGCGATATCGCACTTTTCTCCGGCAGACGCGATAAATGCGCCGGGCTAGAAACGATGAGGGTTTTAGGCGATACGACATCCATCAATGCTTCCCAAGAGAGAGCCATATCATCTTGGGCTGTGATGTTACCCAATACAGGCAATGCCAATCTAAATATCAAACCATAAATATGCTGATGTGAAACACTGCCGACTATATGGTCAATGTCATTGGCAAACCAATCAACCCAAACTTTAGCTTCAGCTTCTACTACGCTTATCGGTTTCACAATTTGCTTTGGTGCACCTGAAGAACCTGACGTAAAAAATGTAAGTAGCGGGTCATTTTCATTTGAGGGCGCAAACTCTGCATTATTGCTCAGATCGGCCCAATCAAACATTAGCGCGCCATCAACAGCATCACTCATCAGTTGATCGCCTGTTGCGCCGATTTGAGCAAGATAATCTGAACCTGCTTGAGGTAAAACAATGAGGTCATTTCCAGCCAGCACCGCTGCAATAAACGCCGCGCAAAACACTGACGCCGAACGCGTATAAACATATGTTTTATCGCTGGTCGCTTTTTGCTGTTTTGCAAGCAAACTCGCCATTGATCTTATCTGGCCATAGGTGATGTCACCATGAGAAACAGACCGAAAAACAACTTGCCCCGCATCCCTAGCAAGAAGTGCATCAATAATTTTCGTCAAAACCTACGACCTCATGCTTTATTCGGCTTTTCGAATAAACTTGCGATAAACTAATTCACTCAAGAATAAAATGCCCATCAACGCATAGGCAATTGCACCATTATAGATCGCCCACACCTCGGTGCTGGCATACAAAACTGTCCATAAAGCGACGACTAAATTCAATGCGATAAACACACACCACAATATGGTGACTTTGTAGGTGTATCTGACAGCATGAGGCGGCAAATCAGGTTCTGCTAAACGCGCAAACCGTTCAATCATAGATGGCGGTCTTATCAGTGAAACTAAAAACGCCACCAAAATCGCACCCCCCATAAAGACTGGATAGAGTCGAATGGATAATTCCTGATCATAAACTGCTGTGACACTGATACCGATAATTGCTGCTATGCTTGCGACAATCATAGATAATGGCGCAGATTTACCACCTAACCACAATCTAAATGTCAGCGCGAACACCAACGCTAAGATGAGCCAAATCGGAGAAAAATGCTTTAACAGCACAACTGCAATCAATGGATAAATTATCATAAGCCCAGCTATAATGACACTGGCAAAGCGTTTCATAAATTTCCACTTTCAATCTTCAACATAAAAGCCGGAAACCTATTCCAACACTGATCCTTTATCCCTAGCGGATATGCAAATAATCAATCAAAAAACTATTTGTCTGTAAGTTCGATGACAAGACCAACAAGATCATCAACAGTAACAACATTTTCAAACTGCTCAGGTGAAACTTTCTGACCCGTCGTTTCTTGAAGTTGAACCATCATATCAACTGCATCAATACTATCCAAACCAAGGTCATCCATAAGCTTAGCTTCAGGTTTGATTTCAGCTTCAGAAATTTCAAAAATCTCAATCAGGTTTTTGCTAATTTCAGCGTAGGCTTCATCTTTAGTCATACGTCTCAAACTCCTATCGGCGCATTTCAATTAATTCGGCCAATAGGCGAATATTTTGAAAGTATTTTTGAAGCTTTTCGTCTTTGGGCTCAAGCTTTACACCATATTTCTTTTGAACCGCGACGCCCAATTCTAATGCATCAATCGAGTCCAAAGCGATGCCGTCATCGGAAAATAGATCATCCTCTACACCAATTTCATCTTCTGTAAGATCTTCCAAGTTCAGCACTTCAATAATCAATGCTCTTAATTCGATTTCAAGCTCTGTCATACTTGAAGTTCCTTCTCGATCTTATTTTGAACGTCTAAAGCTAAACGCCTAGCACCAATAACAGCACGGTCATTACCATAATCGACGGCAGTATCAATGACGTCATGGACGCGAATTATCCAGTGCGACTTTTTGGCGGGAATTGAATACCAAGGCTCACCTTTTCTCAGGCTTGGCGGAGTGACTTCTATCGTGACAACCAGTACTGGCGCTTTACTCTTCAATGCCACATAGGAAAAACCGCGTTGGTATTTAACTTTCTGACCAATGGGCGTACGAGAACCTTCTGGAAAAACACACAGATTCGCTCCTTCACTCAAGGCATCTGAACACGCTTGGATAAGCGCCTCAGGATCACCTGTATTGGGAATGTAATTAGAGGATCTGATAACGCCTCCCATAAAAGGATTAGTCGCCACACTATTTTTCACCACAGCGCGTGTCCGCCGCATGAAAGCCATCATAAACACCACATCTAATAAAGACGGATGATTCGCTACGACAACTGTCCCACGACAGTTTTTTAGCTTTTCAGCACCATGTATTTCATATGATACTGTACCCATTAATTGCATAAATTCGATAAACAAACGAAACGCCCAATGGACAGAAGCTTGGGAAATTTTAGCTCGTTTATCGCTATCCCACACAAATAATCGCATGAGCGGAAAATAGACCAAGGCTAGAATTAAGCCACCAATACCAAAAAACAGAAATGACAGACCAGTCGTTACCAACCGGATTGACCGCCCTATTGTCCATGGCGCTTTCGTTCTTGGTCCAATATCTAAATTTTCCATTGGATCTCACTCAGCCCATCATTTATCGCCTCAAGACATGAAAGTGCGCCAGCACTACCACCTTCAATTTGATGAGATGGTCCACTTTCACCAATGGTGACTTCTTCCAGCAATAACGCAAACTGAACATCTTTATCTGTATCGCCAAATTCAGCATATTCCTGCGTCAGATGGCAATCAGAATACATAAATACGATGGAGTTAGCGCCACCTTTGATGCGCGCGTAACATTCTGTCAGTCCTTCCAAAAGAGATCTCTCACCAGCGGCAATTGCTGTGTGACCACCATGATTTTTCGTCAACTGACTGGCAACGCCGACAGCAGCATTATGCACTGACAATGAGAATGATGTTGGAGAAAGTGCTTCATCTTGGTTGATGAATTTAAGCAGCTCAAGTGTGTTCGTCATAGCCCCATAGCGCGATGCTAAAACAATCGCACTATCGCCCAAGCCATTTTCTTGACTTTCATCCAGCCCCATAAGGCATGCTGCCACGCCGCGCTCAAGGTCAGATAATCGCCTAACTGCTCTTTTCGGCAATTGTGTAAATGGCTTTAAACTTCCAAAAGGTTTCAAAACTTCTTGTTCTCTAACAAGACCGCTAAAACCCTTCACTGCCAAGTGTACATTCATTCTCATCCGCCCGGTTTACAAGCGAAACGCTTGCCAAGACACGTTGTACCCCACATCATGTCTTTCGTGTCTATGGGAATAGCTTGTCCCCATCAACTCAATCCCCTATTGCTATAGAGACGTGCGCTTGCTTGCAAGAAGATGAGTCAAATCTGATGAAAGTATATGTTGGGTTATGCCTCTCAAACCAGCTAACAACACGCCATGGCGTTAAGCTACAGCGCCGCTGGACAGATATTGCACAAAATGCAGCAACGTCTTGCTTGTCCAAACCGGAAAGAAACAATGTGAGTCGATCTCATTGCCGCGGCATTTGTGGTGCAGCTGTGATTGGGGCTGATCAACTCATAGGTTTTGATATTGAATATACGGATCCGCGCAGAAATTGGCCCGCCATACTATCGCGTTTTTGTGATGATAAAGATCTGACATCCTCATCAGCCCAAGCATTGTGCAAAGGTTGGACGTATCTAGAAGCCTATTTCAAAGCATTTGGTACATACCCAGAGCCAAAAGAATTGTTGGAAGTCATCAATGCGCCGAATGGCGAAACAGAAGGTTTGACTTCCACACACTTTGGTTGGCGGTATCACATGCCAATCGCAGATGCGTTTTTCCTTACAGTGCTAGGCCAAGGACATATTAACGGCATTGAAATTCTGCCAATTATTACTGCACCTGATTTGGCTTAGGATATTTATTGCTCATCAAACGACGCATCATCCGTACCGGCACGCGAATAGGGGCTTGTATGGCTAGTCTTGTATGCATGGCAGTGATACGCACATTATCCCATAGCATGCGGAAATTAGACACATTTTTTTCTGGATAAATCACTTTGGTCGGATGCTCGACAACTCTTAATCCACGCCAGTTTAATTGGACCAGCATTTCAGTATCAAAATCCATGCGAGCCCCAATAAATTCATGACGAACCACATGCACAGCATCACTCACAGGATAGACACGAAACCCACACATTGAATCGTTAATTTCAAGAGAAAGTGTTTCTATGCGTACCCAAAAATGTGTAATTTCACGTCCAATTTTGCGTCCCTTAGGTATGGAATGATCATAAACTGGGACACCACAAATCACTGCTTCAGGATTTTGTTTGGCTAAAAGTATGAGGTGTGGCAATTGACTAATATCATGCTGACCATCTGCATCTATCTGAAGCGCATGGCTCCAGCCTGCTTTTTGAGCCGCAAGAAAACCTTGCTTAACTGCGCCTCCTTTCCCTCCATTTTCTTGTAGGCGAATAACGTCCACCCCGCGCATAGGCTCTCGTTGGGATTCAATGATTGCCGCTAGTTCAGGTGAATTGCCATCATCAATGATTATTACAGGACAATTTTGTGCGACCAATTGATCTACAATCGCAGGCAATGCTTTGACATGACGATAAGTTGGAACGATGGCTCCAATCTGAAATTCTGACATCATATCAAACAATACCGATAATTATGACTGAAATTTAAGGTTGCTTAGACAAGGAGATCGTCAATTTGCCCCCATCTTGTCAAGATTGAACTCTATATACACATATAAATCAGAAGTAATAACGGTAGACCCTATGAAAATTTCATTCAAAACTCTTGCTACAAGCATTTCTTCAATGTGCGTTGTCATGGCCGCAGCAGCCCCTGTTGCACACGCAAAATCTGACATTCAGCTTTATTCAATTGAAGAACTCCTTGCGAGTGAAGATTTTCAAACAAGACTTGGAGATTTTAAATTTACGTTCGGAAGTGAAGTCCTTGGAACTCCACTGGGCATTGCCAACGTTAAACACGCTACCAATGGCATCGGAAAAACAGATAAAAGCGCATGCCAATGGGCGATGATATCTGCTCTACTTGCTTTGAAAGAAGAAGCCCAAAAACTAGATGGAATTGCTGTTGAAGCAATAATGTCGACAGCAACAAGTGCAGATTATGTTTCAGCAACACACTATCAGTGTCTAACAGGGCACACAAATTCCCGTGTTCTGCTCAAAGGAACAATTGTTGGACTGAATGAATAAACTTAACAGCGCAAAGATTTGCCTTTAACATGCCGTTTTTCCAGCTTATAAGCTGGTTTAGCACAATTGAATATCTATCATTGTTAAATTTTGGGGAAATGACGTGTCCATAAAATCACTTGTATTAGCCACATCTGCAGTCGTTCTTTTTTCTGGAGTGCCAACTGCTCAAGCTGCCTCTAAACCTTATGTTTTCTCTGTTGCTGACTTCATGGCGAAGGAAGAAAACAAATCAGCGCTTGATGGTTTTCAATTTGTTTGGGGTAAATCAGCATCAGGGTCCCAGATTGGCGACGTATCAACTGGTGGACGCCCTGCAAACGGGTTTCACAAAGATATTCAAGCATCATGTGAACGCGCTTTGCTCAACTCCTTAATTGCAATGAAAGATCTTGCGATTTCAAAAGGGGCTAGCAAAGTAACAGGTATTCACTCATCTCAAGGTACTGATTTCAACCCAGCAACTGAGTATGTTTGTTACAAAAATAAATTCGTCGCAAAAACACCTCTAAACGGAACAGCTTCGAACTAAGTCATTCAAAAATAAATAAATTTAAGCCCCAGCATACATATTTGCTGGGGCTTTTTTATCAATTTGAACTACATATCATCATTGCGAGCGGCGCGTTTGCTTTTGAAAGCTTTCCAGACAAAAGAGACACTCGCTGCATGGGTGAAATCTTCTTGCAATAGAGGACTATCTTCATTGGCCGCACCGGAAAATGAACGGCCTTGATATGTCAGGAATATTTGAAAGTCATCGGTAAGTTCACGTGTCCAAGATGCTCGAAAACCGGTAGAGACATACCCTGCTTTCCCTTCATGATAACCTCGATCAGCCGTCACAAATTGCGGACCGACTCCATACCAGTAATCATTCAGGCCCTCATCACCAAAAGTCGCAAATAGTGTGGTTGACCAACCGGAACGCAAATCTCCACCATATTTGCGTTGATACACTAATTGTGGCTCTGCAATGTAACCAACATGTTCAATTCCTGTGAAGTCAGTGGCAGCCACGGCACGAATTGGTGTGCGCAATTTGAGGCTTTTGCGTCCATCTACTGTCCAACCAGTGTCGGCAAAATTCACAATCAGTTGCGGACCAATCTGCAAAAGATAATCAAGGTCCGGCATGCCTTCTCGCGCCCCACCTTCTGTGGAATTCGCCGAGTAAACAGCATCAAGAGATAGATCCAATTCAAAGCGCTGATTTTCAGCTGCGATTGCACGCGCAACACCATATTCGCCAAAGCGGATTTTTTCACCGCGATAAATAACTAAGGGCGCTACAACACCATTACCTGAATTATCAGATGCACCTGGATAATCTGGGCCATATAATCCCGTTCCGCCAATGCGCACTTCCCATAAGGGTTCGTCGGGGACATAATTATTTTTTTCTTCGACTGTTTGAGCAGATATACTTAAATTACCCGACACAAGCATGGCGGATGCGCAAAACAATGCGCCTGAAATAAAAACCTTCGATGTCTTCGCCATGTTTTCCCCTTGCAAACATTCGTTTTTTTATTCGTAATTGGCCACGACCAAAGACGTATTTATGCCGCCAAAAGCAAAATTACTTGATGAAAATGCATTCTTGGAAACCCTACGTGTTTCACCCTTCACATAATCAAGCTGCGCACATTTGGGGTCAACATTTGAGAGATTTGCAATCGGGGAAATCAGCCCCTCTTTGAGTTGCTCGATACCAAGCCATGTCTCAATTGCACCACAAGCACCGAGTGTGTGCCCAAAATTTCCTTTGAGTGTATGAAAAGGCACTTTGTCACCAAAGACAGCATGCGTCGCATGGCTTTCTTCTACATCTCCCGTCGCTGTTCCCGTTCCATGCCCTGAAACGAATGAAAGATCGTCCGCGCTCATGCCTGCTTGGGACATGGCTTGAAGCATCACAGTCTCCTGCGTTTTACGATTTGGTTGAGAAATGTGCTGTCCATCGCAATTGGTCGAGAAACCTACAATCTCGGCTACAGGTTTTGCACCGCGTGCAAGCGCGTGCTCTAGCTCTTCTAAGATAAGGACTCCAGCGGCCTCACCAATGACCAAGCCATCACGGCTTTCGTCAAAAGGACGCACAGCATGTTGTGGATCATCATTGCGTGTAGAAGTCGCATATAGGCGGTCAAATACCATCGTCATAGTCGGACAAAACTCATCCGATCCACCTGCCATCATCAAATCTTGCGCGCCAGATCGGATCGCTTCAAACGCATAGCCAATGCCTTGCGCGCCAGATGTACAAGCAGAAGATGTTGTATAGACACGCCCTTGCAAGCCAAAATACACACCCATATTCACGGGCGCTGTGTGGCTCATCATTCGAATATAGCTGGTTGCGTTTAAACCTCTTGCTTTTCCTTTTTCGAGGAACTCGACAAAATCAAGCGTGGCCGGCGTTGACCCATAAGACGAACCAGCGGCAACGCCCATGCGACCACTTTTAACCACCGGATCGTCGGTAAGACCGGCATCTGCAAGTGCATGTTCGCCTGTTTTGACCATCATCACAGCAAGGCGCCCCATGGAGCGGCGAGCTTGTCGCGGATAGGCTTTTTCATGCACAAAATGATCGGCAGGCCCACCAAGGCGCGTCGACATGTCAACGAGGTATTCCCACTCAGGCATATAGCGAATACCCGTTTGGGAAGCATTTAATTTGGGGCTTATCTGGGCAAAACTATCACCAAGTGACGTCATACCTGCCATACCTGTTACAACAACGCGGCGCATTAGATCAGCCCTCCATTCACCCCAATCACCTGTCGGGTAATATAGGCCGCTTCAGGTTGAAACAAGAAAGCAACTGTTGCAGCAACTTCATCGACAGACCCCGCGCGTTTCATCGGGATAGCGGCCATTACTTCAGGGCGAACATCTTCTGTCATGGACGTTTCAATAAGGCCCGGAGCAACTGCATTGACCGTAATTTTGCGGCTAGCTAGCTCCACTGCCAATGCTTTGGCTGCACCGATCAATCCAGCTTTTGCCGCTGAATAATTTACCTGTCCACGATTTCCCATAACACCAGAAACAGACGCCATCACAACAATGCGTCCACCTTTGCGCTTACGCACCATTGGCATGGTGAGGGGATGCACAACATTATAAAAACCATCCAACGTCGTGCGGATCACATCATCCCAATCATCGCCTTCTATGGCAGGAAATGCGTTATCTCGGGTGATACCGGCATTTGAAACAATTCCCCAAAATGGACCATGAGCTTCTAGTTCTGCTTCAAGGATAGATTTCGCGCCTGCACGGTCATTTACATCAAAGCCGATGATATTACCTTTACCGCCATTGGCTGTAATATGCGCGAGCGTTTCAACAGCACCGTCTTTATCGCGCCCATAATGAACCGTGACGTGAAACCCCATAGCGCCCAATCGTATCGCAACACCGCGCCCAATACCTTTGGAAGCACCAGTGACAAGCACCCGCTTTTCCAGATTTGAATTTTCTTGGGACATTACTCGCTCCCACTTTGTTGTATAAACGCTTCCGGATTTGCTGGGCTAAACACATTAATTATCCCATGTGCCAATTTTTGACCGTGAATATCTTGGATTAAACAGTCAAAAGATAGCATTTCCCCCTCGGATAACAGTGCTTTTGCTTTGACTGTCAACTCTTCACCTTCAAGAAACCAATCTCGTTCCACCGTGTATTTACGACACCCCAGTAAGAAACCAATTTTAGGACCGTCTCCATTTTGGTGCCGGCTATATCCGTCCTGCACAGCAATTGATTGCGCCATAATCTCAAAACCGACATATGCAGGCACACCATGTCCAGCCACATAGAATAGATTATTTTTATCAATCACATGCTTTGAGACAATTTCGCCTTCTTCCCAGCTAACAATTTCATCGACCAAAAGCATGGGAGGATCATGTGGAGCCAGTAATTCCGGCGATGGATAAATGACACTGTTATTCATACTCAGGCTTTCTCGATAATCAGCGCAATATTACTACCACCAAATGCATAGCTTGCACTCAAAGTGGCTGTTATAGGTTGATCTGGCTGGCTCTGAACAGAGGTTAAATTTATTGGCGCTAGATCATCATCCCACTGCCCATCATAGATATGCGGGGGATAAATTTGCTCATCTAGGGCGATTATATTGATTGCAGCTTGCAATGCACCAGCAGCGCCCAATGTGTGGCCTGTCATGCCTTTAGTGGACGCACAGGGCATATTGGGGCCAAACACACGGTTCACAAGTGTTGACTCCATTGCATCATTGAGTGGTGTTGATGTGCCGTGCATGTGCACAAAGTTTATATTTTCTGGTTTAAGGTTTGCGCGGGACATGGCCTCGTTCAATGCTAATTCTGCACCTGCACCAGAAGGCTCCGGGGATGACATATGATAGGCATCTGAGCTTTCGCCCCACCCAGATAATTTCCATGGACCAATATCTTTTGAGACAATAAATAATGCCCCGCCTTCACCTATATTAATGCCGCATCTGTTTTTGCTAAATGGCACGCACATTTGGGAAGACACACTATCAAGTGCACTAAAACCATTTGTTGTTAAACGCGACAACGAATCAACACCGCCGCAAATGACAGCATCTGCTAAACCTGCATTGATGAATCGTGCTGCCGCAGCCAAAGCTTTTGAACCTGACGTGCAGGCCGTTGAAACAGTGTGGCATGGACCGGTAAAACCAATGCTGTTTTTTAAAAATTGCGCTGTGTCGCCTAATTCCTGATTAGTGAAATCATAATCGTCATCCCATTCACCGTTTTTGATGCGATCGGCAAGCGGATTGATCGCTTCTTCCACGCCTGTTGTGCTGGTGCCGATTATACCGGCGACACGCTCAGAGCCATATTTTACGAGTGTTTGTGCGATCTCTTCCTGCATTTGTGAAATCAGATAGGCCGTGATCTGATTTGTTCGCGTTTCACCGCTTTGATCATTGGGTAAATCAGTTGCAAGCGCGGCGACTTTTGTCGTTGCACCACCAGCCAATTGTGCGTCCTTATCTGGACGCGGTGGCTGAGCGGACTTTAAGCTTTTAAAGGTTTCATCTCGGTTCATGCCGAGTCGAGAGCATGTTGAAAATGCGTTGATATAAATCGTACTCATTTGGCTGTCATTGTATCGCTATAAATTGTCAGAGAGTAACCAAGATCGAAATTGGTCAAAACATAATGATCACGTCCGCGCTCATCCTTGGTGTAATAGCGAATTTCTACTATTTGACGGGTATCATTGTATATTTGGCGTAGTCCCGCTTCCTGATTGACATAAACACCTTCGGGCAAAGCTGTTTGCACTGCCTTTTGAGGCCAAAACACCAGATAGATGTCAGCCAACATATTCAAACCAGACAGCGCTTCAGGTGCAAAGCTGGAACGCGTTTCCAGCATGTCTTGGGCTGTCCAATCAACTTCCATTATGCGAGGCCCATTGGCCAACATGGTAACAACATTAACGTGATCTTCGCGGGCAGTCAGCACAGCCTGTAAAGCTTGCACACGGTCCTGATGGCGCGCGATCAGTGTTTGCATCGCGCTCATCTCGCCTGGAAAATTGGGCGATGTTGGCAAGGTCAGCTCAATATCTTTACCGATAAATGCTTTAGCTGCTTCTGATACAATTCCGGTATCTTGCGCAATGGATTGCGTGGATTGACACCCAGTGCCCAAAATAGCGCAGGCAAGAATAACCCCAATAATTCCCCGATTGTGCATTAAGCGTCTTCTTTTGTCAGCGCATCCATCAACCGGAAAAACCGCTTAGGATCTTTCACAATTGGGTTTTTACGATCCCACGCATATCCGGCCAGAATTGCTGTGAAATGACGGGTAATATCTTCAGATCGGTTTTCCATGAAAATCATGCGCTGAAGCAAGCCATCATACCAAGCATTTACACATGATCTAAAGGCTTCGACACCGCGTTTTAGCTCAACTTCAAAATCTTCCTGCCAATCAACTTCTTCACCGCGCAATTGAGCATCAATGAGATCAGCTGCCAGTGTTGCAGATTTCATGGCAATCGTGACACCTGAAGAAAAGACTGGATCGAGAAATTCAGCTGCATTGCCTAGCAATACATATTTATCGCCATAGAGTTTTTTCACATTGGCTGAAAAGCCTACAATTTCATTTGTTGGACGCGCTTCGACAGCATTTTTAAGGAAGTCCGCCATCATTCCCGATGATTTTACAAAATAATCAAGGCGAGCTTCGGGCGTGTCTCCAGCTTTTTCGATTGTCTCGTTTACGCCCACCACACCAATTGAAGACAATCCGTTGGCAAGTGGAATTAGCCATAACCAGATTTGAGGGTCTTCTGGGTGCACAGAAATTAGGATCTTGTTCCGGTCAAAATCTGGATGTGTGATATTGTCGGTGACATGTTTAAAACAAGAGCGACGCTTGGTTTGATCAGACGGTGCTTCAAGATCAAGTAAACGCGGCAACACACGACCAAAGCCAGATGCATCTATAACAAATTTAGCACGCACAGCGCGGCTCTCGCCTGCTTCATTTTTGACAATCAGTTCAGCGTGATCAGCAGTTTCGCTTGTCGGTTCAAATGAGGTTACAGTATCGCCAAAAGATACATGCGTGCCTTTTGATGCTGCCCCATCGATAAGGATTTTATCAAATTTCTCTCGCTGCACCTGATAAACAGTGCCGGGTCCAGGGGAAGATTTATCTGGGAAATATATGTCTTCATACTTGCCATCCATCGTAAAAGCAGCACCATCTTTGAATTGAAACCCTTCAGCTTCAACGGCTTCAAGCAATCCAGCCTGCTCGATAAATTCTACACAATGCGGCAGCAAGCTTTCACCTATGGAAAAGCGTGGAAAATGTTGGCGTTCAAACACTTTAACATTCCAGCCCTTTTGAACCAGAATGGAAGCAGCTACTGCCCCTGAAGGACCTGCACCAATAATGGCAACGTCACAGACTTCATTTTGCATTCAATGCTTCCTTCTGAGCCAAATAATACGGCAATGTTGAAAAGATTAGAGCGCAAATCACACCGACTGCAACAGTAATCCCAAAACTTCGTACAGGTAATGTGTCACTTAGCGCTAAAAGCCCCATCGACAATAATGTGGTGACGGTGCCAACCAGAACAGAAGCTTTGGTCCACGCCTCTTTGCTACGCCCTGCTTCCCACATGAATGCTGAATAATCCACACCAACACCAAACAACACCATTGCCCCCGCCATTGAAAAGAAAGTTATTGGCATTCCAAATAATGCTGGAAGATAAATACCACACAACATCGCGCAAGCCGGTGCGATCACAACACTTAAAGCGCCTGATTTTCGATACACAATAAAGACGAAAACCAAAGCCACACATACAGCTATCATGAGCGAACGCGCGGCAAGTTTTCTATACGATGCAAACGCATGAGAATACGCATTTGCAGTATCAACGACGATCGCATTTTCAGAAGATGGATAATCAATACCGCCGCTTAGGCGCGCGATAAGATAAACTTTGTCGTTTGCTTCCACATATAGATCAGACAACCATGATGGTTTATCCGCAGTTACATCTTCTATTGCTTGGGTTGCCTTCAATCCTAATTGTGCACGCTGAAGTTTGCCAAGGGGCTTCTCTAAGAATTCATCCAATTTTTGTCGATTGACTTCTCGCCTTTGATTTGAAGGATCAAAGCGCGTCAATGCTAGATTTGATGCTGGTTCTGGGCTTTTTTCTTTTAGTTGAGCAGACAGATTATCTAGATAGGCTTCTTCATTTTGTTTCGCTTCTTCTAAATCATCTCCCTGCGAAACAAGAAATACCTGAGATGATACAGACCCGACCACCTCATTTAGTTGTTTCTCTTGCTTCATCAGCTCCTCATTGCGTGGCTGATATTGCCGTACATCATCCAAAGGTTTGGCAAAAATGAACCCGATGCTGCTTAAAAGAATAATGATACTTGCAAGCAATGCCGCATTTTTTGAAACAGGTAATAGTTTCATTGATAATGCCAGTGCACGCATCCAGCGCAGACGCAATGCATCTTCATTTTTGTGAGGCGGTTTATCAAAGGGAAGAAAGATAAAAAGAACGAGTGCCCACGCGGTAAAAACACCCGTCACGGCAAAGACCGCCAATTGACGAAACATTGGCACACCTAAAAACATCAGGCCGGTAAAACCAGCTGCAGTTGTTAGCATGGATACAGTCATTGGCCGCCAAAGGTGTGCTTTTCGCTGTTGCATGTCGGGCCATCCATTCCCAACGCCACTCGCCATCGCATGCACAGCATAATCTGCGACAACCCCCACAAGCATAGCTGCAAAAACAAGCACCAACATATGAATTTGTGAAAAAACGAGCAAAGTCGCAGCCAAACCGGATGCACATGATAATATGATGAGACTGGCCACAATAAACACATTGGACATGCGACCAAATACAAAGCCAAACAAAGCGACAACCCCCAATAAACCCAAGCCGCCTATAAAGCTCATTTCTGCTTTGGCTGAATTAGCCCCATGATTTGCATGAAACACCGCCCCCGTTCGGGCCAATGTTAGGTTTTGCTTCAACCATTCATCTTCCCATTCAGAAACAATTGACTGGAGCTTTTCCTGAGTATCCATTCGATAGGCGGATTGGTTCAGTTTGCCTGTCATCAAAGTTTGATGAGCATCTACTTTTGCGGCTCCTTGAGAGAGACAATCTGCCAGTCGCAAGGTCAGTAAAAATGGATCAGATTGTAGCAATCCTCCGGTTATGGGTGAGCCAACACCATATACCCTTGCTAATGCCTGATTCCGAATTGATTGTGCTGTTTCCTCGCCAAATTCATCAGCATGTTCACACAAAATTTCATTGCGATTAGCAAATATCCAGCGTCCTAATTCTTCATGGTCTGCATCATCGCTAATAAATAGGTCAGCAGATAAAAGACGTTGCTTTAAATCATCAGCCGCAGCCGCATTTTTACCTGTTTCACCAACATCGGAAATCAGGAAAACAACTCTGTTTGCGGCAACTTCACCAGATTGCGTCATCGCTGCTTTTACAGCGGGGGCCAGAGAGTTATTCGGTAATATAGATTGTATGTTTGTATCAATGGGAGCGCCGCTAGAAAAACGAACCGCTATGAAGATCAGGCTAGCCACCAGCCATATGGCGCACAATACCGCACCAATCCTAATCTTACCCCCCAACAACACGTTTATTCCTCAGCAAATTTGACAAGAATCTGATCGCCATTAGCTTGCACTACATTGATTGAATCAATCTTCATGCAGCCAGTCACATCAATCTTTGTAACATGTTTAGCCATATCTTCCGCTTTGGGTGCAAGAGATACCCCCCAACCGTCATTAATTTCAAAGTCAGTAACAGTGTAATTGGCATCAGCACCCGTCAAATCGCCCTTTAAGAGCTGGATCAAACCACTTTGCGACAAAATAGGGTTTGAAGCCCCAACAGCTCCAACCTCTTGCGCTGGACCACCTTCTATAGACTGCGTCATACCATTTGGAGAAATAATCGTCGTAATCTCGATTGGGTCCAATACAGTCCATTCAATCGCATCAGCGGAGACATTGACTATACCTTGGGATACTAGGCTTTGCTCAATCCCCTCCAAGCGGCGTTCTTGCGTAAATTTACGACTGCCAATTTCCTGAGCAACACTTTGCGGCGCAAGACATTGATTGTCTGCTGCTGCAGGCTCTGATTGTGCTGCCAAAAGAAACGCAAAACCAATAATCAAAGATGTCATTTAAGAAACGGCTCCAGTTTTTTACGAAACACGTCTGGCGTTTCCCATAACATGTTGTTCGTTTTGATATCGACAGCGACATGCGTCGTATAGGCTTTACACAATCGCTTGTTTGTTTCTTTGTTTCTGATTTCAAAGTCAATTTTAAGGCGGTTTTCCCATTCTGTCAGTCCCGCAACAATGATAATCTTCTCACGCAAGACAATGGGATGCGCATAGCGAATATTCATTTCAATCACCGGCCAAGCAAAACCAGATGCCTTCATCTCTTCATAGCCATATGCGATTTCGTCTAACAGTTTGACGCGGCCTAATTCAAAAAAACGTGGATAATTTCCATGCCAGACAATATTCATCGGGTCGATGTCGTGAAATTGCGCTTCACTTTGCGTTTCAACTTTGACAATTGCCCGTCTCATAAAATGACTATTCCCAACTATTTTTCTTAATTCAAGACAGAATCAGAGTCCGCCGCGGTAGAGTGAGAGCTATCAGAGCTTGTCTCTTTGGTCTGCCCAGAAAAATCACCCCAGAAATCGTAAAAATTGAACCATTGCTTAGGTGCCATGGCCAAAGCTTCTTTCAATAATTCTGCATATTGCTGCGCATAAGCTTGCAACGCTTGTGATCTATCTTTTCTCGGTAAAAATACTGGATCAGCAAAATGACGAAACATGATAGAAAATGGTGTCTGCTGATTGGTGCGAATGCAGGATAAAAAATAGACAGGACATTTGAGGGCAGCCCCTAAAATATATGGTCCGATCGGAAATGGCGCTTTGCTTCCAAGAAAATCCACGTCCACTGTGCTATTTTTTGCGGTGCCATGCGGTGGTGGCCGATCCGCTGCCATCACTATCCATTCACCTTCGTCTACGCGAGATGACAATTGCATCGCAACGGAAATATCTATGTCATCAACTTGCACAAGTCGAACGGTCGAATGTTTTGAAAACTGATTTATGACCGAATTAAACTGCTCTGCATTTTTTGTATGCATCAAAACAGTCACGGAAAAACGTTTATTCACAGTGGCGACAGCACGGATTAATTCAGGGTTTCCAAGATGGCCAGTCAGGACTAGAGCCCCTCTGCCTGTATTCTTGGCGGCATCAAATTCACCATCATCAACCCCTGCAACATGCGTATTGTTGATTTCCCCTGTCCAGCTGGCAAGTTTATCAAGCATGGAACCTGCAAATGCCATAAAATGTAAAAATCCAGTCAGAAAACTAGGTTTCTTGGCCATCAAGCCCTGCTCGTAGGCACGATTTAGATAGGCTCTTGAAGCACGTCTTTGCTGAACACCACTCAAATAAAAGAAAAAGACAACTGGAGACAGCAGGATCATAGAGACTCTTCTACCGAACAATCTGTAAATCTTGGCAGATATCAAAATACCTAGCCTTGTCCCTCTTTCAGACTGGGACGCCCAATTTTCAGATTTGTAATCACCCATTCTGAAAGTTAGATCCTCACTTAAACACTCTGATTTCAGATAGTTCTTAAATCACACAAGCAAAATTGTCGAAGAAAAAAGGTTGCAAATTTATGGTCATCAAAAGGTTACCAAAATAGGCAGAGACTTTCTTTTGTTAAACATCGGCTTCTTAACGTTAATAGTCTATACCTGTATTTGAAGACCAGACTGACTACGTTGCAGCCCACGCACAAAGAGAACCTTATTAAAAAGGTCCAGTGTGTGGGCGTAACGTTACTCTCAAATAATGGATAATCGTCCAACATCTAATGGACGGGAGGAATATTTGTCGTGCGTTACTTTGTTGATTGTGAATTCAATAGTTTTGGCGGAGAAATTATCTCAATCGCAATCGCCCCTGAGCACGGAACGCCTTTATATCTTGCATTACCCAAAGCCGAAATAAATACACTTGTTTCCAGCGATAAAATCGATCCATGGGTCGCAGATTATGTTTTACCTGTTATATCAGCGAACGGCCTATCTCCAACTCATATGGACCGCGCACAATGGGGAATGGAATTGCAGCGTCTTCTCCGAGGCGATAACAACATAATATTTGTTGCTGATTGGCCTGAAGATATTTCACACCTTATGAATATTATGATGATATCTCCCGGAAGCATGATTAATCTTCCTAGTTTTAATGTAGAAATGCGCCGTGTGGATGCATATTTCACAAATCTAGAAGGTGCCGTACGTCACAACGCGCTTTGGGATGCATTAAGCTTACGCAATTTCTATCTTCATGAATGTGGGAAAGAATCGGTGCAACAGATTAAACGTCGTGCCTGAAACATTTCTATGAAACATAAAAAAGCCTCCAAGACATGTGTCTAAGGAGGCTTTTTTTATAATCATCTACGCTTGAAGAATGGTACCGCCTCCGGGTCTCGAACCTGGGACCTCCTGGTCCACAACAATGCACTCATATAAACATCAAATAATACGCAACTTGTTGTTTTTATATCTAAATAACTCTATTATACGACACCTATAATTCTCACCCAACGACCTTTGGACCCAAATAGGTCCCACAGGAAAAAAGTTTGATAACTTTAGGAAGCGAATTCTTTCCTCTACGTACCGGCCATCCAGATTTGGATAATCTGTCAAAGCTACCTACTATATAAAAAAACTACCATCCTAGCACATGCTCCCACCCTCTATAAACCTTTCCAGATATCAGAGTGATCCCCGGAGTGATTTTCCATCCCCTCTTTTGTTAAACATCCTTTAGGAGCAGCGTAACTATCTATCCGGCGTTCAGGTTTCTCATTCCAATTAAGATTGAACGCCCAGTATTTTGGAAAGAAATACATCGTATTATACGGAAGATGATCATGCACCCACCACGCCAGTTTTTGCCAATCGACTTCATTGTTATGATTGTCCCAAAACTCCGGCAAGAATATACAAGCAGTTGCGCCTATATGTCCGTCTTTATCGCGGCGGTCCCATATATGATGCGCATAGTTAGCTTCGTTGGATGCACAATTGAGTTTATTCTTATTGCCAAAGTCATTCACTTCACAAGACCTATAGGCAGACCTGATTGAAACCCGGCCAAACTTCTTCTGTAATGACTCAAGCAATTGCGTACAAAGTTGAGTGCCGGCTTCTATTGCTAGGTTTGGATCATCCGGTAAGTTTCTAAAGCCATTCATTATGGCGATATCTGAATATAAAAACTCACGCATAAAGAAATTATCAGATAAGCGCACTCTCCCAAACTCATCTACTGATTTCATGCTGTTGAGTGATTTGAATTTCTTACTCATTCTTACTTACCCAATCCCGTCATCAAACGTCTTCACTAGAGAAACGAGCCTTTCTACGACATTGTTGATAATTGTTTCACGTCGCAAGATTTTTGGTTGCTGTGAGAGAGCATTACAGACGGTTTCATCCAGTGGTTCTTTTCCGCTAAAGTGGTAATCATCTATCATTTTTGACACCGCCGCTGGATCAAGTCCTTCGTCTTTACACATTAGTTCTAATGCTATCAGACTACTATTCGCCAAAAGAAGACAGATCACGCTTTTTAAGATAGTAAATTTAAGAAATAAATTATGGGGGGATTTATGACTGACACTTTAATCTTAAAACTGGAAAATTGTTACGGCATTGGAAAGTTAGACACTACTATAGAATTTAAGCATAAAGGGTTTGCTATTTACGCCCCAAATGGGGTTATGAAAACATCTTTTGCGAAAACGTTTATTGATTTATCAAATGATGAAACACCAAATGACAAGGTATTTCCCCATAGAGAAAGCTCATTCAACGTTACCTTAAATGGCAACGATATTCCTTCAGATGAAATCTTTGTAGTTAAATCATATGATGGTGACTATTTTTCGAATAAAGTTTCCACACTACTTGCGAATAGCAACTTACGAGCAAGATATGAGACTGTACATAAGGAAATAGCAGTCGCAAAAAAGGACTTAGATAATAGATTAAGGAATTTGTCTGGATATGGTGAAAAATCTAGAGAAAAAATAGAACCTATCATCGAAGAAGTGTTTGATGGGGAATATTATGAAGCACTTCTCAACATCCATAACGAAGTAAGCAACACATCTGAAACGACATTCTGTAATGCTAATTATAAAATCCTTTTTGATCCTAAAGTTGTAAAATTTTTAGAGGAAGAAACCATAAAGGAAGCCGTTAGTGACTTTACCCGAAAATATGAAGAACTAACCTCCCAATCTCCTATATTGAGAAAAGATTTTCAGTATCACAACGTTAATCAAGTTCAACAACTCCTAAAGACGAATAAATACTTCGAAGCAGGTCATCGCATTGTTTTAGTCGACGAAAAAGGGGAGTTGAAAAGTGAGCATGCGACTAACGAAGAATTTGTCAATGAAATTGAAGAAGAGAAAAAACGCGTTATCAATGACGACAAATTAAGAAGCAAGTTTGACAAGTTCAATTCTAAGTTAAAAAATAAAGAACTACAACTATTCCGAGACTACATTACTGAAAACCAAGAGATTCTTCCCGAGCTACAAGACCTAAATACATTCAAAAGGAAGTTATGGATTCAATATCTCTCACAAGCGCATCCTGAACTTGACCTGTTAGTATCAAAATACAAAAATGGTCAACGAGAGTTAAACACTATTATTTCAGAGGCGAACACCAGTATTGGTGAATGGGATTCAGTGATTGAAGATTTTAACCGACGTTTTCTGCATCTTCCATTTGAGCTAATTATCGAGAATAAGTCTGATGTTATTTTAAAGAGTAAAGCGCCATCTATTTCATTCAAATTTAGTGATAGCTCAGATCAAAGAACCTACCAAAATTCAGAGAAGAAAGACCTACTTCATGTTCTTAGTACAGGTGAAGCTAGAGCCTTATATATACTCAACATAATGTTTGAAATTCACATGCGGTGGAAAGATCGAAAGAAAACTCTTCTAATATTTGATGATATTTCAGACTCATTTGACTATAAGAATAAGTTCGCGATTATTGACTATTTAGAATACGTGATACGACGAGCTGAAGTAAACTTCCTTTCCATCATACTAACTCATAACTTTGACTTTTTAAGAACAATAGCAAGCAGACAAATTTGTCCTCCACATCAATGCTGTTTGGCTACCAAAAATAACGATGAGATTACTCTGCTAAAATTCGACCAATCTCACATTAGTAGTCCATTTCAAAAATGGCGTAGTCAATTAGATGATCCAATCATACAGATAGCTTTTGTGCCCTTTCTAAGAAATGTTGTAGAGTATACTCAAGGTAAGAAAAATTCTGATGATACTCCGAATGCAGACTATTTAAATCTGACCAATATGCTTCATTACAAACAAAACACCTCTACATTGACGTTTGCTGACTACAAATCTGTTTTTGAACGTACTTTTCCAAATAACACTTTTCCCTCAATTGACCTAACTACCAATATACTAGACCAAATATTCGCATCTGCTGAGCGATGTCTAACCGAAGGTGACGGCATAAACTTGCAGCATAAAATTGTTTTGGCTATCGCTGCCAGGCTATCGGCTGAGAGATACATAATAACTAAAATTAAGTTAGATGACCCTGATTTCGAGACCTCTAAAAAACAAACCGGAGAATTGGTCCAAGCATTTGAAGATCGCTACAATAATCTCACAGATCCGATTTCAATTTTGAGAAGAGTTGCATTAATAACACCCTCCAATATTCATATAAACGCCTTCATGTACGAACCCATATTAGATATGGGAATGAACGAGTTAAAGACGCTCTATACCGACGTTATTGGGCTTGTATAGCATATCTATTTTGAAGCAATATAATTGGCCTTGGTGCATGTTGGTTAATTTTATGCTGGCACCAGCTGCGTCAGTAGATCACCTAAATAAAACTTGTCACTCCTAGGCTGTAGATATTTTAAAACGACGCTTATTAGTTTACCTTACAACGGGAAGATTGATTGCCACGGACTATGCTGTTCATCAGTCAACTTAGGGCCAGTTCCCGCCGCGTAGACAATTTCTCAAACTACTGGAACGATTAGCAAGCGTTGTTTCACTCTAAGCCCTTACACACGTTAACTTACGAGGTTGTGATCAGACGTATTTTGTAGCCAATACAAAGCCTACGGGTCATCCAAACGGAATATAACCATGTATTTATCTATTCGCCAGAGATCCGAAATATACCCGAAGCAGGCGTTTATGTTGCAGCCATTTAGAGCGCGGACTCCTCCCACCCTGATATTTCAAATGTAAACATCGTGATTTGGCTTAATTTTGTATAAGGTTTCTATTTTCTAATTAGAACTTAGCCTCGTTTAAAAATTATCGTTTATCAATAAATGCAAAAACTTCCATTATACTTACGTTGCCTTATATAAGGCTTTGATTTGAATAAATTGGGAAAATACAAAAGCACCCTACTCAGATAAATAGTCGATATTCTAAGACTTCGGTAAACTATCCCAATACTTCTGTTTTAAACGCATTGAGAGACTCACTGAGAGCTATTAGCTTACGCAAATGACACATTCCAACAAATCGCCGCAAACAGCTCTGTATGAGCTTCTAATCCTTACGGCATTCCCCCAACAAACCCACTTGTCCTGTGGTTAGATATCAAAACAAGTCGCACTCCTACGCTTCTACATCCCTGACAGGGACAAGCTAGATTTGAAGCGACCTCATCAAGCTTTACGTCTCTATGTACAACTTTTAGCAAAAGTTGCGTTGGCGTCTGCTTCCAAACATACAAACACTTGAGACAAGTAGCTTCTAGTAGTTGATCTTCATCAAGATCACGCAAACTTATTTCATGTAACCAGCTCAATAAAAATCCTCGGCATCTGGTATTCGAGTGAAAGCTATTTTACCGCCAGCAAATTGTCCCGATGGAGACCAAGGCCCCAGAGAGACAACGCGCTTTCCAAATTTTTGGTTGAGATTATCGATAGTGAAAGTCAGCTTCTCCCATCGCTGACATTCAGCGTCATCATTTTTAAGCAAATCGAGCTGCCTTGTATTTGCTGACGTTAAATCCCCAAGTGCGACATGAACTTGCAATATGTAACTTCTGGGTCTGAGCTGAGATTTAGCTTGCTGCCACAACAAGCGAAGAGCGCCGGTTATCGAATGATCATCATTGACGCTTCCTAAAGTTATAGAAGACGACCAGCCACGACTTTTTCCTAAATGAAGCCACAATGACAAATACCGCGCATAAAAACCTTCTCGCCGCATACGTCTAGCTGCTTTTATCAGCAGCATACGAGAGCACTCCGCAGCCTTGGCTAGTGTTCGACTATCCGGAGGCAAAATACGACCATGACCAAACATATTGCGTTCAGTTGGCATTGCATGAATATCATAGCCATGAAGCGCATACCACATTCGTTCTCCCGCAACACTTTTCCAAAGCGCACGTAAATGCTTAGGCTGTGTAGCAATAAGCGTTTGCATATCCCCTATTCCAGCTTTCCACAGGCGTTTTTGCATTTGCCTTCCAATACCGGGGACATCATCAAAATCTAAATCAATAATTGGTGCCGGCATATCTCGGGGATGCCAAATTGTTGTTCCGTTCGGCTTATCCATTTTGCAAGCCATTTTCGCCAGCATTCGATTTCCTGCAAAACCAATTGAGCACGTAATGTAAGGTCCAATGTTATTAGCTATTCTTGTTTTTATCCGGTGAGATAAATCATGAGGATTTGATATATCCGCCGCCCCTAATCGACATGCGATCTCATCTATGGATTTGATAACATCAATAGGTATTTCACATGCAATTTCGTTTAAAAGTGCATTGTGAGCGCGGCGGTACAGGTCTGGTCTTTGTGGCACAAGTATAATTTGAGGACATATCTTAAGCACATCACTTACGCGCATGACGTTTTTAACGCCGCAGCGTTTGGCCTCTTTGGAACAAGCAATAACCGTAGTAGAATGAGCTTTATCTGTTTCAAATGGAATAATACCTATTGGTTTATCCCTGAGCTTTGGATCAACCTGCTGCATAACAGAGGCAAAAAAGCCGTCAAAATCTAAATATAGATGCTCAATAGTTGAAGGTTTTCGCATTTGAAGGCTCACATAAATAGCGAGACCCAATGAGAACAAATCAAGAACTTTGTCAATCTAAAAGTGTTTAGTTTCCTGTGAGTTTGCGTGCCAAACTTACACTTTCCCACTTTTTATAACCACAAATTTATGCTCAATCTTATTGTTTAGTGGCAATAGTCACTAGGCTTGAAAAATGGCTGGGGAAAATGCACGCGCAATTAATAGATATAGAATGGCTACTATCACGACACTATTTTAGACCAGCAAAAGTGCAACGCCAATATATTTGGAACGTCTCGCAATGTGAAACTTTTCACAATGATCTAGTCGACGCCTTTGAACGAGACAGAGAAAACCAATACTATCTTGGTCCCATCATACTCACCAAGGAAGAAGGTAAAGACCTCGCAATAGTTTACGATGGCCAGCAGCGTTTAACAACTCTTACGATTTATATGGCTGTTCTCTCTAGGCTTACTTCAGGAGACTCTAAAACCAAGACAAAAGAATTGTCCAGTGTAAGAATCAATGAAGATAATAGAGCCCGTATTGATATTCGATCACGCGGTGGTGCACTCACGCGAGTGGTTAACGACACCCAAACATACGGCCATTCTTTTAATATGCCTGTTGATTGGCGAATTTATAGTATTGAAAAGATGTTTATTTCACGCCTTGAACAACTTCTAAATCGTGATGCCTTTGCTACATGGGTATTACGCAATGTTGTCCTTAACACTCTGTGGGCTGAAAATGATAAAGGCTTGACCCTATTTGATCGCGCCAACAACCGAGGTGTCAAACTGGAGTGGTATGAGTTAGTCAAAAGTGTATTGTCTGAAGCTCTTGGAGAGAATTTTAAGGCACAGGAAACAAAGTCTTTAGGTGAATTTTGGTATGAAACAGAGCGGGCAACAGGAGTAGAATTTTCCGACCTTATTTCATGCGCCTCATTTATTCGATATGGAAAAATGGACTCTGCTTCAGCGCTTGGAGAATTTGAAGAAGAGTTTGATAGTAGCAAAAAAACATTCTCTACACTTGAGCAGTCCGGCACATCACTATTTGAATCTCTTGCCTCGTACAAAGAGACTAGTGAACGCCTATCCAATTTATGCAAATGGGACCCGAATAAAAAGGTCAAAATTCGAGACGAATCCGAATTAATTGAATTCCAACTACTCGCCCTAGAATACCCTCACTGGAAATCACTTCTAATGTTTGCGGAAAACAAAGTGACGACACCAGACAAAAAACTCAAATTTCTTAAAGATGTGCGGTATCTAGCTTACACTGCACACCTACTTGGGTGGCCTAATTGGTCGGGTCGCTTGGACAATATCTACCAGAAAGCGCTAACCAAACTTGAGCACAATTTCCAACTTAATGGAGAAGTCGGGTTTGAAAGACTTCTCTTTAATCCAGAGCAATTAGCGCAGGCAAAAGGAACCCTTTCAAGCTCAATGACTGAGGCAATCACTTACCGTCCTCTCGTTAAACTTTGGGAAGCGGAGCAAGCCTTCAAAAATAATTGTCTTATTGGGAATGCACATTTTTTGGCACAAGTTGAACATATCCTACCACAAGCCCCAAGAAATGATTGGATTAAGGCTTTTCCAGATGAAAATGAACGTGCAGAACTAAGAAACAAATTAGGTAACTTTTGTCTTTTGTCTAAAGAAGATAATTATAAATTAGGTAATGATGATTGGGCAACGAAGCGCAAGCTTTATATGAAAGCACCAAAATGGTTCATTGGCGCCAACTCTACAGCGAAACAATCTATTTGGTCACCAGATTCGATTAAAAGCCGAACTCATGAATTGGCTCAGGGAATTGTTGAGATACTAGGACTTTGATTAAGCTAAAGTAGCTGCGAACTCATACTGAAACAGAAGAGATACGCGATACTTTTTGAAAGTTAAAAATGCAGAGCTCAAAGTAAAGCTAATACATTCGCCGACAATGGACAGAGTCTCGTACGACGTCAGTATTCTCCTTCGTTCCAATGGAATTAAGCAGAAACGGCTGCCACCCGAACAGATGACAGCCGCCTATTTGCATTTTGTGAACTTTTCGTTCTTGTTAACGGAAAGCTCGCCTTTTCCAGAGTGCTAAATGCCTCGCTAGAATACTACTTTATATTGCAAAATCAAGAAAATTAATCCTATCTAGTAATTTTTATAGTTAAATTGGTGGGAAACAGCATGAAGTGGCGGTTGGGGATCGATCTTGGAACAAACTCACTTGGATGGGCTGCAATAAATCTAAGTCTTGAAGATGGATATTACAGTCCATCTGGAATCTTAGGTGCTGGCGTACGTATTTTTTCAGATGGTAGAAACCCCAAAGACAAACAATCAAATGCAGCGCAAAGACGAGAGCCACGTAGCGCTAGAAAAAACAGAGACAGATACCTCCGTAGACGTACAAAACTTCTTCGCGAGCTTAAAGACTTCGATCTGCTTCCTCTGGATGCAGCCTCCAACAATGAACACATTCAAAAAGACCCATGGATTCTAAGATACCAAGCTTTGCATGAAAGACTTGAACTTCATGAAATTGGGAGAGCAATTTTTCATTTACATCAGAGACGTGGTTTTAAATCCAATCGTAAAACCGACCGTACGGACAATGAAAAGGGCAAAGTTCACGAAGCAACGAAACGCACTCTCATAAAATTAGAACAAGAGAACGCACAAACACTCGGTGAATTGTTTGGGAAGCGACGCTTTGACACCGCGCAAACAAATTCTAACACAATAGAAGGAAAACGCTCCCCACAACCCTCAGCGAGAGTCAGAAAACTTGGTGAGGGAAGTAAGTGGCAATACGATTACTATCCAACAAGAGACCTTATTCTTGATGAATTCGACAAAATTTGGAATGTTCAAAGTAGGTTTCACCCCACTACACTCACCGATAATGCTCGCACAATAATTCGCGACACAATAGAATGGCAGCACCGTTTAGTGCCTCCTTCGGTAGGACGCTGCACGCTTTTACCGGATCAGGAACGTGCAGCAAAAGCTTTGCCGTCCTCTCAACTCGCCAGAATACTTCAAGAGGTTAATGCTCTTAGGTACAGCTATCCTGGCGAGAAGTTACATACACTGACCATTGAACAAAGAGACTCACTTGTTAAACGCCTCAATACACCGAGCAACCAAACAGCAAAACTAACATTTAAGCAGATCCGTAAACTACTCGACCTGTCGGACAGAATTACTTTCAACGTTGAGTCTGAGAAACGCGATCACCTTGTAGGAAACCAGACCGCCGCTTCGTTGTCTCAGGCAGGAAGATGGGGAACTACATGGTTCAAACTCCCTCTAGCCTCTCAAGACCAAATTATTGATACACTCTTAGAAGAAGAACAAGAGACTAAACTTTTTACTTATTTAAAGCACAACTTCAAACTATCGGATGAAACAATTCGAAACGTTGCTGATGCTCCATTACAATCTGGATATGGAAACCTAAGTAAATCAGCGCTCGATAGTATCATTCCTGAGTTAGAGAAAGATAATATTGTATACTCTGAAGCTGTTCGACGAGCCGGATTAGGTAGCCATTCAAATTTCGAAACTGGAGAAGTATTTGACACCCACCTTCCCTACTACGGAAAAATTCTTCAACGTCACGTAGGTTTTGGTTCAGGCAATATCACAGATATTGACGAGAAACGGTATGGAAAAGTTGCCAACCCAACTGTACACGTCGCCTTAAACCAAATCAGAGCCGTATTGAACGACCTATTGAAACGTTTCGGTCCACCTGAAGAGATTACTGTCGAACTCGCTCGTGATTTGGCACTTTCAGCTCAAGGAAAGAAAGACCTAGAAAAGCAACAAAAAGAAAACCAAGAGGCCAACGATAAACGTCGAGCTAAACTTTTGGAACTAGGTATACCAGACCATTATAACAATCGGATGAGGCTTCGCCTTTTTGAAGATCTCAATGCTCTTGGAAAAAGATGTGTTTTTAGTGGAAACCAAATATCGTTAGATATGTTATTCACCGAAGAGGTAGAAATAGAACATATACTGCCTTTCTCGAAGACATTTGACGATAGCTACGCAAACAAAACGCTAGCAACCCGCCAAGCCAATCGGGACAAAGGCAACTGCTCACCGTTTCAAGCATTCGGACACTCTCCCAGCCCTTATAAATGGGATGAAATAGCAAAACGTGCCGCTGAGTTGCCTGTAAATAAAAGATGGCGATTTCGACCCGATGCTATGGAAAAATTTAGCACTAACGGGGGGTTCTTGGCTCGGCAACTCACTGACACTCAATATATATCGCGCCTAGCAAGAGATTATCTCACTCATATCTATCCGGGTGATAACAGCAAAAACGTTAGAGTAATTCCCGGTCGTCTGACTGCAGACCTGAGATGGCAATGGGGATTAGACAGCGTATTGCATGGCCACAATATCGAGCCGTCGGAAGCTAAGATTAAAAATAGACATGATCATCGTCACCATGCGATTGATGCAGTAGTTGTCGCTTGTACAGACACTCGCCTTCTTCAGCTTGCCTCAAAACACGCAAAACAGAATGAAGACCAATTCAATTTCAAACTAATGACTGGCACACCAGCTCCTTGGGAGGGCTTTAGAGAAGATGTAGCCGAATCAATACGATCAATAATTGTTAGCCATAAACCAGATCATGGTGTTCAAGGAGCTTTGCACAATGATACAGCCTACGGGTTACCTAAAGGCGAAGCAGGACAACCAGATAAAAAAGGCCGCCGGACAGTTGTAACGCGCAAACCTATTTCAACATTTGAGAAAACTGCAGATTTAGAGAAAATAAGAGACCCATTTTTGAAGTCTATATTTCTATCTGCAACGCGAGGTCTGACAGGCAGCGACTTTAAATTAGCTCTTGCAGAGGTTGGAAAGTCACTAACACCTCCTGTTTATAAAGTGAGAATAGAAGAAAAATTAACCGTAATCCCTATCAAGGATAAAGCTGGACAAAATTACAAAGCTTATAAAGGCGATGGAAATTATTGCTACGACATCTGGGTTGATGAAAGTGGAAAGTGGACGGGTGAAATTATTTCGACGTTCGACGCCAACCAACGCTCGAGAACAAACCCACATTGGTGGAAGAAGCCAACAAGAGAAAATGGCAATCCGATCCTTATGCGATTACGCAAAAGCGATGCGGTGAAAATGAATTATGCCGGAAAAACAGCCATATTCAATGTCTGCAAATTTACTCATGGCAGGATATATTTTGCAGAGCACTTCGAAGCCAACGTTGACGCTAGAGTGAGGCAGAAAGAACTGAAAGAAATAGTTCTCGCTCCTAGTTCTTTACAAAAATCAAATGCTACCCTCGTAAAAGTAAGCCCTTGTGGCTTAGATTAGCCACAACCAAAAGTGGTTTATTTCTTGCATTACCTGATTGCATTTTCTATCGGGGAAAGAGCATGCAGAATAGAATCGTTGAAATATCAACCGAAAGGGTTCACCTAAGCTCGTATCGTGGTTTTTTAATAGTCTCCCAAAACTCCAGCAAAATCGGTCAAGTTGCTATTGATGATATGGCCGCACTTATCATTCGCGGCTACGGCGCTACTTTTTCCGTGAATATATGCAGCAAACTTTCAGAAGCAAACATTCCCGTAGTCATTTGTGGAATAGATCAATCTCCTGCATCTGTGATATGGCCCATCAATGGTCACCATAGCCAAGGCCTTAGAATGCAGGCTCAAGCAATAGCCAAAAAGCCATTAAACAAGCGCCTTTGGTCTCAAATCATTTCTGCTAAAATAACAGCGCAAGCTGATGTTCTAGAGCTATCATCTTTAAATTGTAAAGATTTAAGAGCAATGGGCTCCAGAGTAAAATCAGGAGACCCTGATAATTTAGAAGCTCAAGCAGCGCGCCGGTATTGGCAAAGGCTCTTGGGCAAAGATTTTCGTCGCAACAGACATGCAGAAAACATCAATACAGCACTGAATTATGGCTATAGTGTTTTAAGAGCAGCAACGTCGCGCTCTATACTAGCAGCTGGTCTGCACCCTTCTCTCTCCATAAAACATCAGAGTCGCGGCGATGCATTACGGCTAGCTGATGATCTAATGGAACCTTTTCGCCCTTGGGTTGATTTCCTAATCAAAGGTCTAGCTTCCGATATCACCCCAGACGCCCCAATAGAATTAAACCCCAATCTCAAACAAAAAATCGTTAGCGTTTTATCGCTCGATTTATCCACGAAAGTTGGAAACAGCCCCCTACAGCTATGTATAGATACCGCCGCTAAATCGCTTGCCAATGTCTATATAAAAAAAAGCGGATCATTAACTCTCCCAGGTCCGCCTTCTTCATCCAAAATGGCTAGGTAATTTAAATGGCTAATATCTCTCATTTTGGAAAGTACAAATTCATGTGGATAATGGTATTGTTTGACCTTCCGACAAACTCAAAATCGGACCGCCGAAATTACACTCAATTTAGAGATTATCTTTTAGACCATAGCTTTGAAATGGCACAGTATTCTGTTTACATTCGCCATTCGAACGGCAAGGATGCTGCTTCAGCTATTATCAAACAAATTGAACGTGCTATTCCTCCCGAAGGAAAAGTAGATGTTCTACAATTCACAGACAAGCAATATGAAAATATAATCTGTTTTAGAGGGAAACGAAAAACTGATTCGCCAAAAAATCCAGAACAATTGGTTATGTTTTAATATGAATACTCGTGATTTAAATATTCCAAAACACAAAAATCACGAGTTAATTCAAGGAACTACAACACACAAGGGCTTAGCACTCTGGAAAAGGTAAGCCAACCGCAACTCTTTGTCCTGTGTCTGTGTTCTTAGGGGGGGCTTAGCACTCTGGAAAAGGTAAGCCAACCGCAACACAAGACCGTCAGGACTAACACCAGCCATTGGCTTAGCACTCTGGAAAAGGTAAGCCAACCGCAACTAATGGCGTCATGTATCTTTGCGCTGCTCAGGCTTAGCACTCTGGAAAAGGTAAGCCAACCGCAACCAAGTGCTGGGTGAAGAGTCAAGCGAAGCTGGCTTAGCACTCTGGAAAAGGTAAGCCAACCGCAACAGATAGTTTGGCGCTTCAAGGTCTTTTTGCGGCTTAGCACTCTGGAAAAGGTAAGCCAACCGCAACATTCCTCACATCCGGTCACGTCGAAAAATCGGCTTAGCACTCTGGAAAAGGTAAGCCAACCACAACATCCCGCACCACACATTCCCCATAATGAAGGGCTTAGCACTCTGGAAAAGGTAAGCCAACCGCAACATAAAAGCATTCAAAAAGTATGCTTTAGCAGCTTAGCACTCTGGAAAAGGTAAGCCAACCGCAACCCAAAAAGCTTGCACTGAGCGGCTTCGTGAGGCTTAGCACTCTGGAAAAGGTAAGCCAACCGCAACGTGCTTGTGGTGATAAACTGACGGGAGAAGAGCTTAGCACTCTGGAAAAGGTACACCAATTCCAGTTTCTAGACGATATATACACTGGCGGCATACAAGCTAGCCAGAAAGCAACCATCGCAACTATTGTGGAGATATTTGATTATGCTCCGTCAAGACCAAAATCCAAAATAAGTTTTTTCTCATATCAACAAGTTAGCATTACGGTTTCAATACGGGTCATCAAGCTCGCTTTTGTAGCCAAATTTTCAAACTCAAGAGGAATAAAATCTATATTTAGCCAATAAGTTTAATTCCTTACATACAAAGCTTGATTGGCATTTCACCCCAAAACCATTGAAATCACGCAGTTTCAAACCGGAAAGTACATAATTTTCCTGCTGTTTAACACCGGCAATACACAACGGATTATTATTGTTTAACGATAAATTTAAAACTTAGATACAACTTTTAGTAATTTGCAAAAATTTTTAGATCTTGATATTTCTCTAAGAAAAGCACCTAAGAAACGAGATACGGGTAATTCAGGCAATTTTCTCTAAAAAAAGCCTAGGGACCACCGTCAAAGCATCCGATATGCCCCTAAGACTTCCTGAATTTAAATTTCGACACTCCGCACCCCATACACATACCCAATAAACGCACCCAGATCGCTGCATGGCGGGATACGAGTGTATTCACCTAGTAGGGTAGCTAAATTTATCAAACGGCTCCACAGCATCGTTATTTTCGATTTTTTGCCTTCAACCACTATCCCCCCTTTGATCTTCAGCATTTAAATCCAAAACCGGCTGAACAAGTGCGTATTCACTCGCAGTTAACATCCTTTCAGCTGTCTTCTTTAGGAAAACATCGGCTGAATCATCCATCCTTTGACTAAGCCACAAAAATAAAAGCTGTCCGAGATCGACGTTAAAATAATCGGCAAGAGCTACCAAATGATCCAGATCAACCCGATGCTCTCGTACAACCCAATTCTTTACCTGAATATGATTTGTGTATCCAAGGTAAGCTGATAATTTTCTACAATTCTCATCAAGCTCTCCGTCACAATCCAACCTATCTGATAGGAAATAGTTTAACCGCAACTGAGGCGGCGCATAAATGTAATCCGCGTATTTCATCATAAATCTCCATAATGCTAGAATATAGAGACAAACTATCAGCTGAAAACGCGAATTAGTGCGGGAAACGTTATTAAGCGGAATGGGAAACTTACATTCAAAATACAAAAAAGCGGCGAGCAAAAACTCAACCGCTTTATATGTAATATCAATTAAATTGCTTACTCAATGGATAGCACTATAACCACCTAGAGCAGGTAGTTTAGTCGGCCCCCTGTAATGATTGAATGACATTTTTTCACTCAACAAAAAGAAACCGCTATCATTTGCAATCTTTCTGTCCGATAGCTCTTTAGCTGTATATCCAGTCACTTGCTTTAAATCTTGCTCAGTATTTTCAATACTTGCAACGTGAAATTCCCCGCCTGGAAATACAGATTTAACAGCACCTTTTCGGCGGCGTGTAATTTTACCGGTTATCTGGTGATGTAAATATTCCCACTCCGCAACTTTGGGATATGATTTATATTGTTGATCTCTCACATAAAGTTTCGCTTCATCACCTGTTTTTAAAAATTCAGAAACAAGGAAATGCATTCTTCTATCAATTTCAATTCTTCTTTCTGCCTCAGAAATAAAGCTTACACTATCTGGAAAGAAAAGGAGAATATGAACATGAGGATTGGTTTCTAATTTTTCGACAAAACCTATACCGTGAAAGCGGTCATGATATCCCACTTGACGAGTAACTTTATGAGTATTCCAATACATCTCTTCAAAAACCATCATCAAGCGTGAAACATCGTTATTCAGGAATCTAGCTTTAATTTCATGACTAAGAGTTTGCGCATATTTTCCATAGTTATTAGTATTTATAGTAAGTATGGCATACGGAGACAAATCTCTAAGGAAGTATAGATAATCAATCTTGCTAGGCTGTTTTATAGATTGATTGTCTATACTGATGTGTAAGTTTGCACTCATCGTATTAACTCAAACTTTGAAGCAGGTATCTCAACATTTGAGCAGTGATTTTTATTCATAAAATTTAAAACATCCTGGTAATCATACCTAACAGCACCACCTATCTTCACATATGGGATATGAAGTCTTTTTGATCTCCAATTTTTAAGAGTGTTAATGTTAACGTTAAGCATTTCCGCTACGGTCTGCGACCGTAGTAAGAGGGGGGCCTTTCTCTGCGCGACACCTGAGGTGCCACTTGAACAGCCCCCCTCTTCTAATTTAATTTTATTCTTCATATTAAAATCTTTCTTATAAAATTTATCTTCTATAGATACAATTATCCTAACACATATTTCAACTCAACAATGAGTTACAAATACAGAGCCTACGAAATCAGCAATAGTTAAAACTTGTTGTATATAATATGTTATCCGACCGCCACATAATTGTCAACAATGATTTACAATTACGTTTTATTCCTACCTCCTAAAGAACCGTAGTCTTCTTCTGGATTATAATTAGATTCATAGAAAGCCTCCCTTTCAGAATTAGATTCTTTTGTTTTCACCTTACGAAAACAACTAGCAAGCAAATCTTTCTTGTCTTCGACTAATTCATATTCATGATTATCTGCAATCTCTCTCAAATATTCTATAATCTTCGCTTCTTTGGCTGTTACCATTCTCGATAGTGAAGCTTGTATCTCTAGGTAGCCATCCGCACTAGAATATTGCTCCAAATAGAGTGGCAATAAAATCATCAAGTCTACATTTAGTAATTTTGAAAGAAGGTGTATTTTATCCAATGGAATTTTAGTTCGCGCTGTCTTCCACATGGATATAATATTAGGCTTGCTGTAACCTAATTTAATTGCCAACTCCTCATTTGTCAGATCAGTGAGGTCTGCTAAATTAGTATTCAACCAATTAGCTAAAGCATAGCCTGACCCACTTTTCAGTCGCTTCTCATTTTGAGGTCGTCCTACTGCATTTTTAGTCATAAATTGCTCCCAACTAAATTCAAGTCATCTTTAACTGATAATCTAAATAGACTTAAGCCCCCATTCGCATAAATTGTCATCCCACATTTGTAAAATTTCTCTTTTTTCAGGTAAATAATCATGATGATCATAATGATGTAAAGCAGTCGATTTGTCTGGAGCGTGATTTATTACCCTCCCTTTTAATTCGTCAAGGACTTTAAATTTAGCAGCCAAATGAGTAACGAGTGAATGACGTAATACGTGCGAGCGAACAGGTGCATCAAAAAAATCGCAGGTTTTTTTATTCCTCGTTGAAACCCTGAATAAAAATTGAGAAGCAGCATTCCCACCTACTTCAAAAATTTTTCCTGACTTTTTTATCCCTTTAGATTTAAGTAGTTTGAGAACTGTTGTAGTAAGAGGAATATGATAATCGCGTGAAGATTTGTTTCTTGATTTTGGTATAATCCACACCTTAGAAGAAAAATCAAACTCAGACCAATCCGCTTCTTGCACTTCTTGCATTCGACAACCAGTTAAGCAAAGCAGAAGCACCACGAATATCGTATCCTTATCCGCTTTTAAATCAAATTCACCTGATAATATCTTAAATAAGTATCTGTATTCTTTCTCTGATAAATATCGACTTTTAGGTTCTGCACGCCTTATAGTTTCGAGGCTCTCAGTAGGGTCTAATGAAATGTGCCCTGCTTTCTTCGCGTATTTAAAAACATCAATTAAAAGCGCTCTTAACTGCAAAGCAGTAGGCTTTTTGCCAACATCTATAACTTCAAGCAGTAAGTCATCCAATTCTACCCATTGTATTTCAGACAGAAGCATATTTCCAATTCTTGCTTTAATTATCTGCCCGTCTTCATTTTCACCTTTTAAATACACACGATATAATGAATCCCGCCGCTCCAATGTAGCCTCGGCCTTCCCACCCCGAGTTCGTCGACAATAATCCACCCAAAACGTATCAAATGTGGGAGTTTGAGTAATTTCAAAACTCTTACCTTTAGTAAGACGTGCCTCCCTTGCCTTCTCTCTAGCCTGATCAAGACTGAGTATAGTCACATTCTCAAGGACCCTGTCCTTCCACTTTCCTGCATTATCTTTGTATCTGACATAATAGCTAGCTTTATCTGGTCCGCGAACCCTTAGATATAGCCCTCGTACATCTGCGTCATATAATTTCTGTTCTTCACCAATTCTAGTAAGTTGCTTAACTCTAGAAACAGTTAGTTTCGATGATTTTCCCAATTTATACTCCATCTTCTGTAAAGCTTGGTCCCAAATAGGACCCAAACAAGCACAACCAAGTAAGTACATTTAGTGATCATTAATGACTTACAATACAAATAGTACATCTAAACTTTCGCTTTTAATATGTCAACCAAAAACGCAAAAAGACTGAAAATACAGGATATTAACTTTAAAAATAACTAACCACCACAAAAAATACAACTTGTGGTGGTGGTACCGCCTCCTGGTCTCGAACCAGGGACCTCCTGGTCCACAACCAGGCGCTCTAACCTACTGAGCTAAGACGGCACATTTCTTCAACTGCGAAAGTTGAGGTGCGGGTAATAAATCGAATGCGCGAACTCTGCAAGCCCGAATTTGCGCAAATTTCAATTTACATGACTGCATAGCCTTTAGAATTGATATAGTTTGTCAATTCACGCACCCGTGTACTCGCGCTTGGGTGTGTCGACATCCATTCTGGTGGTGCACCTTCACTGCCTTGACCCATTTTTTCCCAGAGACGCACAGATTCTTTAACGTCGTATCCAGCCTTATACATAGAATCAACGCCAAGAAGGTCAGCTTCCAACTCGTGTTTACGTGAGTAAGGAAGAATGATTCCCAATGAAAGTCCGGCTCCAGCAGCAGCCATCACCATTTGTTGTTCCGTGCTGCTCATATCAGATGTTCCAACCGCAACAGTTGTTCCAACAAGAGCAACTTGTCCAAGCGTTTGCTGGCTCATACGTTCATTGGAGTGACGCCCTTCGACATGTCCGACTTCGTGTCCAAGAACAGCAGCGATTTGATCATCATTATCTGAATAATCCATCAGACCTTTATAAAACCCAACTTTACCACCCGGCATTACAAAAGCATTTTTTTGATCGGAATCAAAAACAACAAATTCCCAATCTGCTTGTGCAAGTGAAGGTGTACGTTCTGAAGCAACTGTGCGAATTCTTTCGCCGATACGCAATAAGCGCGCATTCGCTGCACGATCACTTGAAATCGGTGTTTCTTGTTTGGTTTGCGCCCAAGCGCTGGCTGACATCTCAACTAATTGAGAATCAGACATGAAAGTTAATTGAGATCGACCCGTAGCTGGGTTTGTTGAACATCCGGACACACTTGCTCCAGAAAAAGCAACAATAGTACCGGCCCAAAGGCCTCTTACAACGTCTCGACGATGCAATTGTATTGGCCCATTCGCGCTTTGCACGATTTGGTGATTGTCACACATTTCCCAATCCCTCCTAAAACTAGATATGTTAGGTTTACCATAAAGTTCATTTTGGAAAACCCATTTATACTCGCTACTTACAACAAAACTATCAAGTGATGCATGAATAGAGGATGAGCGTAGGACTATAGTCTATGTCGCAAGAAACTAATTAATGCCGTTTAATTGATCAATATCAATGAAGGTGACTGAGATCATCATTAGAAAATGGGGAGCATATTTTGTCACAACCTCTGGGAAAACAACTTTTAGGATTTAGAATCCTGACCAAGAAACGTGCTTATCTTGCATTGGGGCTCGTAATGTTGCCTTGGTATGCTTTGAGTAGTTTTCGTGAACTCACTCACGGTCCGCTAGGCGTTGCAGATGCTTATGCAGTCATTGGACTGCTCATTGCCATAGCTGTGCTATTCGTAGGTTGGAAAATGCCATCCGATTCCTGATTTTATCTTATAAGTTTCGTACAAATTTTCTGGTATAACTCAACGCCAATCTAAAACCTTTTTGATACTCTGATCTAAATCATTGAGGAATTAGAGATATGGCCAAAGCGTCGTTTCATAAAAATCAAAAAGTATTTGTGAAGCCAGTCGGCACATGGGCGGTCGTTGAAAAAGTGATTCCTCAGTGGGTCAAGGGCCTAGATGAGCCTTTGAAAATCCATTATGATGTCGGTTTAGGTCGGGAATTTGCAGCTACAGAATTGACCGCTGACAAAACAAATGGACCAACAGACTCAATCGGTGACCTCGAAAGTTGGCGCGTGATTCGTGAGAAAAACCGGTGGAAAGAATCTGAGCAGGCAACAGATCATCCTCACCCTGGCACTTTCCCAAAGGTTGTTACAGACGAAAAAGACTGGGGTGGTTGGCGCGTGCCAAGTGCTGAATATGATCGCGATCCTTTGAAAATCGAATTTCAAGCTCGGATAATCTGCGCAGCACCGCAACTTATGAAACTGGCTAAAGTTCTGTCACGTTGTGTGGCTCAAGATCCTGATGATCTTCCCAATGATATTGTTCAACTTGCTAAACAAGGAACGTCATTGCTCAGAACAATATACGACACCCCCAATTCAGCCGCTGAAAAACCTCAGGCTGCTGAGTAAGCCTAGCCTGTTCCAATATTAACCTTAATCAGTTTCAAAAAGCGTCAAAAAATTACTAGTTTCAATGTAATTTACACCTAAATTACATTCTAATTATTAGCCAAATCGCTCTATTTAGAACATTTTTTTTGCATTTAAGTGATTTGCTCCCTGATTTACCATACAATTATTCTGGAGCGGGTTTAAATTTCATAGAAAAACAGATATCTGCGTTAATGAGTATGCTCTTAAAAATTTGATCGAAGAGCATCCATTACGGAGTTAAGACATCATGCGTACTGACACGCCCCCACCGGTCCGTCTCACAGACTACCGCCCATATCCTTTTGTCATAAAGCATGTCCACTTAGACTTCTTTCTGGAGCCGACAAAAACACGCGTTCGCAACAAGATGACCGGTAAAAGATCATTTGGCGAACATGCTTTGATGAATTTAGACGGTGAAAACCTTAAACTCATTTCTATAGCAATAAACGGTCTTGCTGTTCCTGAGGAGGAATATGAAATAACTCCTGAAGGCATTAGCATTCACATGCCTGCTGGCGAATTTTGTCTAGAAATCGAAACTGAAATATCACCAGAAACAAATACACAGCTTTCAGGGCTATACATGTCGGGTGGTCGTTTTTGCACTCAGTGTGAGGCTGAAGGGTTTCGCCGCATAACATATTACCCTGATCGTCCTGATGTCCTTGCTCCGTTTGATGTTCGCATGGAAGCAGATAAAGACGCCTACCCTTATTTGCTCTCCAACGGTAACCCAGTTCGAAGTGGAAATATCGGAACAGATCGCCATTTTGCAATATGGTCAGACCCACACCCAAAGCCTTCTTATCTTTTTGCATTAGTCGCGGGTGATTTTGATGTCTACACTGACAGCTTCACCACAATGTCAGGAAAAGAAACACCATTAGCGATCTATGTTGATAAGGGCGACAGCGATCGCTCTGCATATGCTATGGATGCATTGAAACGCTCCATGTCGTGGGATGAAGATGTATTTGGCCGTGAATATGATCTGGATGTTTTCAATATTGTAGCCGTACGTGATTTCAACTTTGGAGCCATGGAAAACAAAGGGTTGAACATATTCAACGCAGCCTATGTTTTAGCAGATGGCCAAACGGCAACTGATGCAGATTTTGAAGCAATAGAAAGCATTGTTGCACACGAATATTTTCACAATTGGACCGGAAACCGCATTACTTGTCGTGACTGGTTTCAACTTTGCTTGAAAGAAGGTTTGACCGTCTATCGTGATCAAGAATTTTCTGCGGATATGCGTTCGCGCTCAGTGACGCGCATCAAGGACGTCATTAGACTTCGCTCTCGCCAGTTTGCAGAAGACGCTGGTCCACTAGCCCATGCTGTACGGCCAGATGAATATGCTCGCATAGATAATTTATATACTGCAACAGTATATGAAAAAGGTGCTGAGCTCATTCGTATGTTGCGTGTTTTAATTGGTGACACTGCATTCTTTGCAGGTCTGAACCGCTATTTCGATAGCTACGACGGGAAAGCTGCTACAATTGAAGATTTTTTAAATGCAATGCAGCTATCGACGTCTGAAGACTTACGCAATTTTGCAAGATGGTATTCACAATCAGGGACACCCACTGTCACAGCCAAAGGTGTACACGACACAATTGCTCGCACCTACACTCTGACCTTAAAACAGCACACATCTGCAACTCCTGGACAGCCAGATAAAATCGCACTCCCAATACCTCTGAAAACAGCTTTATTTTCAGGAAAGGGACGGCGTCTTTCAACAAAGCTCAACGGCCAAGCCAATGATGAACACTTGTTGATTTTACGTGATTTTGAACAGGACTTCGTCTTCACCGATGTCAGTTCTGCACCGATTCATTCACTCAATCGCGGTTTTTCAGCTCCTGTAAGACTTGTGGATGGCCTCAATGATGCAAATCGCTCTGCACTCGCAGCAGCTGACAATGACCCCTTTGCGCAATGGGAAGGTTTACAAACCTTAGCGCGCAACCTCTTGCTGGAAATGTCAAAAGACGAAGACGGCGATCACAAAGATAGTTTAAGTGCATTCATCGATGCAATTGATGAAGCCTATACAGCAACAATTGATGATCCTGCTTTTGCAGCCTTAATCCTGCGCATGCCAACCGTTGGAGAACTTATTCTTGATCAAAAAGACGCTGATCCTTCAAAATTGCATGCAACAAGATTGAAATTGAAGCGCGCTATTGCGCGGCACATGCAAGGATCACTCGTCGCAACAGTGCAACAGTCAGATACAGGTGTGTTTGATCCATCAGCTGCTGCTGCCGGACGACGTGCCTTGAAAGCTGCAGCGATTGATCTGCTTTCAGGATTACAGGACGAGCATGCAGATCGTATTTATGAAAGTTTCTTATCTGCCCCAACAATGACTGAAAAACTTTCTGCATTAAATGCTTTGGCAAATGTTGAAAATGGCGGCCCTAGCGGAGAATATTTCGACAAAGCTCTACTGGCATTTGAGGAAGAGTGGAAAGACACCCCTATCGTCATGGACAAATGGTTCTCAGTGCAGGCTATGTCTATCAGGGCTGATTTGCGTGCGCGATTACATCGCCTATGCAGTCACCCAGATTTTGATTTTAAGAATCCAAACCGCGTGCGCGCTGTCGCTGCCGCTTTTGCAATGAATAATCCGGTTGGATTTCATGCACCTGATGGATGGGGATATGAGTTCCTGACAGACATAATATTGAAAGTGGATGGTCTAAACCCCGCCCTTTCTGCACGTCTTACAACATCTTTTGAAAGCTGGAGACGCTTTTCACCTGATCGCCAAGCGCACGCAGAAAAACAATTGCGCAGACTGGATGACGCTAATCTTTCCAAAAATGCTCAAGACATTATCACGCGAGCACTTGCTCTTAGTAGTAATTAAAAACAAGACTGCATGTGGTGTAAACTCCATGCAGTTTGCAAACCTGAACAGGTATTAACCTTGGCGCGCGAGCGTGTAATTTTAACAGTGATGAATCGTCAAAATTCGTATCAATTTGGAACATTAAACCACTGATTTTATATATATTAATTTATCGAGCAGATATCGTAAGATAATAAAGTCAGTAAACCAAAAATTTCACCCTTTACCTTTAACCATCTTCAACGTCGATATTGTAGAGACTTACATAATAAAAAATGTGAGACACACAATGCAATCGACTATCAAGACCACAAACAGAAAAGACATCATCGCAAACTCAGCGAATGACCTTTTTCTAGAAGCTGACGCAAACGGGACCATTATTTTTGCAGAAGGTGACGGCCACCTTCTCAATACGGTGGATGTGCGAATGCTGGTGCTCTCAAATTTATTTCAACTTATAAACGTCCCGGATTTATCCCAACTGCAAGCCTGCTTCGCTACGCTTTCTCCCGGAGATAGAGCAACTTTTGATGACATGAGTTTTGCACCAAGTGGTCGACGAATTACTGTTCAACGTTGCCAAAACAATCAGGCAATTTATCGCCTAGCCTTTGCCGACCTTACATGTCACACGATCATGAAAGATCAGCAAATCGATGAACATTTGGTTCGCGCCTTCAGAAGTGCAATTGCCTCTCCCGAATTAAAAGCCGCCCGACAACCCATTGTCTGCACGCAAACAGGACAATTGAGACACTATGAAATTCTTGCACGGTTCCCATTTGAGGGTTCGCCCTACCCAATGATCGTTGCGGCTGAACGGCGTGGGATTATTTCAGAACTAGATTGTATTATGTTGGATGCAGCTTGCCAACGCATGTCTCACCCGACTGGTCACAACCTAAAACTAGCTGTCAACATTTCAGGTCAATCCATCCAAAAAACGGATATTGCTGCCGAACTCAATCGCATCGTTCAAGCTTACGAATTTGATAAAAGACAACTTATTCTCGAAATAACCGAATCATCTGAAATGCACGATATAGATACAGCAGCAAATGCAGTCGAACTCCTTAAACGAAGCAATGTTAAAATCGTGCTGGATGACTTTGGTGCAGGCGCAGCGTCATTTGGTTACTTGCGAGCATTAAACGTCGATGGTGTGAAATTTGATGGTTGTTTTTTGAATGGACAAGTGTCCAACGAACGAAATACTGCACTGATGCGCGCTATTTCCAGCATGTGTAGGGAGTTAGGCATGTCTGTTGTTGGTGAGCGCGTTGAAAATGAATTTGATCGGCAAACCCTTCTCAATGCAGGTGTCATGCTCGCACAAGGCTTCTACTTTGGCCGCCCTGAGATAGACCCTACATTTTTTGCAAACCGAAAGCACAAACAACAAGCCGCCTAACGCCAAGAGACGTCTCAATGTCGAAAAGAAACCTAGATAAAATACGCGTCCTTATTGTGGATGATAATCATCACATGATAAATATCATCAAAACGCTCTTGCGTGGGTTTGGTATAAAGAACTTCGACTCAGCAAGTGATGCGGTGGAAGCCTTTGAAATTGTAAACAGTAAACCAATTGATTTTATCATCGTCGATTATCACATGGATATACTTGATGGTGCCGATTTTGTAAGATTGGTTCGCAACGCGCCCGACAGCAATAATCCTTTTATTCCCATAATCATGCTTACAGCTTATTCAGAGCGCTCCAAAGTAGAAGGTGCCCGTGATGCTGGCGTATCGGAGTTTCTTGCCAAACCAGTTACCTCTTCTGACCTTTACGCCAAAGTTGCATCAATCATAAATTCACCTCGTCCATTCGTGCGAACAAACAGCTATTTTGGTCCAGATAGAAGACGGCATGACAACATAGATTTCAGAGGCGAAGACAAACGCCAAAAACCAGATCAGGATAATGATCTAAACTTAGATTTTTGAGCTGCCACTAAATATTTCATTATACAAATTAGTGAGATTTTAACTCACAAATTAATACACTATTAAGGCTTTCGGAGTGTTTCGAATCTTGTGCATTATCAATTCGCACAATGGAGACAAATGTCTTGGCCAAGACAAGAAAAAATAAATCAGACATCCACAAACCTGCTAAGGTCTCGAAAGCTGTGCCAGTTCCCGGTCGCGTGCTTTTAATGCTGTTTGCTGCTTTTGCCGGAACGCTAGGGCTAAAAGCGTGGCAGGAACGCCTTGGACAAAATGACGATCTAATGGCGCTACAGGCACGTGAGGCTATGGCCATAGGTGGATATGTCAGATCTGAGCTTGTCGCCTCTCAAACAAAGATGGAATTGATTTTAAAACGCGGTGGGACGTCTGCTCAGGCCTTATCCGGTGCAGGGCTCGCAAAAATTTCTCAAACCACTGCAAATTCAGCGCAAAACGGTAGCAAGCTTGTCGATACAAACTTTGCAGCACTCTATGCTCAAGATTCTTCAGGAAATTGGTGGGAAGGACGTTTGCCACTAACAAAGCTGACCCCAACGCCGGAAGGAAACAGATCATTTAGGCTCGCTAATTCTACGCATTCAGATTTAGGAGCGAATGTAAAACGAATCGGTATGACGCGCCAAGTAAATGCCTGTGCTCCTGTTGGTGACACGCAAATTGCTGCATGTGTTTCCAACGATGTGGAGCTAATTGGAACTGAAGACTATAATCTAATCCTTATATATCTACTGTTACTAGCTGCTCCAGGATTGGCTGTTATCGGTCTTGTTGGAACCATCAAGACAAATACTGAGCTGCTAAACCTTGAAATAAAAGCAAAAAAAGAAATTGAAACGCATTGGCGAGAGTTGGAAATTGGGGGGCAAAATGGATATTGGACATGGAACCGCGAAACAGGTTTATTCAGTCTACGCACCAAAACAGCCGAAATGCTTGGCCTCATCGATAATAGCGACCTATCCCTTCAGCAGTTTCAGGAACTCATACACCCGGGCAATCAAAAAAATGTTCTCTATGAGCTAGAAAAAGCCAAACACAACAAATCCTTTCAAGTATCCTTCAAAGGCAATGGCAGCTTTAGTTCGCGATATTTCGAAATGCAGGGTGGTCCATTTCAAGATGGTCTATCAGGCATAATGACTGACACAACTGAACGCGTGAGAGCTGAAGCCCGCTCTCGTATGTCAGAACATTTGGCCCGTTCCGTAGCTGATGCATACCCAGGCCCTTTTGCATCTTGGGATCAGCGCCATAGACTATTGTTATGGAACCGCCATTTTGCTCGCCTATTCAATCTTCCTGAGAATGTTTTAAAAGCCGGCACATCATATGATGTTGTCATGGCTGAAGCCGCAAAGCAGATTCGTATTGAACGTCCGGTTCCAGGTAGCGACAATGGTCGCGAAATTCTCTTGCTTTCTGATATTTGGCTGAACTTTTATGATCGCCCTACAGCTGGAGGCGGACTTGTTACTGTTGGCCTCGACATTTCATCAATCAAAAACCATCAAGAATCCCTACTCGGAAAAGAGAAAAAACTACGCCGACTGGTGCTAGAACTAGATCGGATGCAAGGTCAATCAGAAGAACACGCGCGCAAATATGCAGAAGAAAAAACAAAAGCTGAAAAAGCTAGTCAGGCAAAATCAGTTTTCCTAGCAAACATGAGCCACGAGCTTAGAACACCCTTAAACGCCATCAATGGTTTTTCTGAAATGCTCATCAAAGAAATTTATGGCCCGCTAGGTGATGAACGATATATTGGATATGCCGAAGATATACTTTCTTCTGGGCAGCACCTATTAGATATGATCAATGACATTCTGGACATGGCCAAAATCGAAGCGGGTAAAATGTCAATTTCTACGCGCGAAATTGATCCTGTTGAAGCCGTTGATTCAGCCGTTCGAATGATCCGCCGACGCGCAGCTGACAAAGACATAGACCTAAATCTAACTGTAAAAGATGATATTCCAGACATCGAAGGCGATCATCGCGCTATAAAACAGATGGTCTTAAATTTGGTCTCGAACGCGATTAAATTTACAGATCCAGGAGGTTATATAAATATTTCTGTTGTCAAAGAAAATGCATTTGTCCGCGTATCAGTAGCAGACAATGGAATTGGAATACCCAAACAAGATATACCTCGCCTTGCGCAACCATTTGAGCAATCGTCTGCAGATGAAAACCGCAATAGTAAAGGTAGTGGTCTTGGGCTTTCACTCACCAAATCATTCGCCGAAATGCATGGTGGACGCCTTGAAATAGAAAGTGAGTTTGGAGAAGGCACGACTGTTAGCTTCTTACTCCCAGTCGACCCTCCCAAAATGATCAAATCTGAATACGCTGCCTAACTTATTCTTCAAATCGGCCCTCTGGAGGGGGCTCTGGAGGAAAATCCATATTTTCAGGTGGTGGTGGCATTCTTCCCTCATGATCTGGACCATCAGGAGGAGACGGTCTGAAGCCCTCTTCTTCTCTTTGAGAATCCCGTTTCATCTTCAAAGGTTTGCGGTTTCTCAGTAGAAACGAATCAGCTAAAGCCACACGTGCTTCGGGAGGCAATGTTTCCATCACATCCAGTATTCCTGTTGTAGCGAGCGTTTTAAGTTCAGAATCAACTCTCATAAATTCCTTGATTCCCAACTCAACCTGCCCCCGATCAAATGGTTCAGCGCGTATCGCGTTCAAAACTTCCAGATGCTTTGCATGCATGGTGGCGCGTTCAGCTTTACTGCTACGCCAATGCTCTTTCATCGTACGAAAAAGCTTTTCTCGGTCCGCTTTTTCCAACTGACCAAATACGCGTTCAATATGAGGCCTATCTCTAGATGTGTTTGGAGGTTTTTCATCAATTCCTATTCCATTATTTCCTAGAAATTGACCTCCAACGATACCAAACAATGCAGCATTTACAGCAAGAGACCCTGCAAGCAGAAACGAAACCTTTTTATTTTTCTTCTGTTCCATTTTCTCACTCATCGCTTATGTCTTCAACATTTAACCATTGCTCAGTATCCAAGTTTGAAAGCTCATCTGCTGACGCATAAGACAACATTGAATTTACAACACTCAATTCTGCTTGTTCTGCCGCTTGCGCATACCCAACACTGGCACCACCAACCAAAGATGCGCTGATTAACCCAGCAGCCATCCATTTGGAAGCTCGGAAAGATTTCAACTTTTCTATAAAACTCGGTGCAGACTTTGTTTCACGAGCCATGGGCATCAAATCAATGAGCTTTGCCTCTAACGCCACACTAATTTCAGGCATATCGGCCTGGTCGTCTAAGAAAGAGTCAAATGTGCTTTCAAGTTTGATCGCACGTTTAAGCTCTAAGTCTTCACTCCGAAAGAAACTTTCCGCAGAAGAACGAACGCCTTCGGGCCAACGCTTTACATCTGCACCATATATTTCCAAATATTCTAAAAACTGTTCTTTATTCATCTTCTACCTCCTTTCTTATCCATCAAATCCTGTTGCTCGACCTTGCGCATTCGAGACCAATAACTCCTCGCGGTCCATTTGGAGCAATTCCTTTAACTTTCGTCGGCCACGCGATAACAAACTTTCTAATGCATCCACGCTGACCTCCATCACTTCTGCCGCCTCAATGTTAGAAATCTCTTCAAAATAACATAGACTGAGAGCAGCCCTCTGACGGTCGGGCAATTGTTCCATAGCGCGTTTTAGCAATTCACTTCTCGATTCGGCCTCTAAACGTTGTGCTGGTGTTTCAGATTCGTCAGCAACCTCTGGAACAGTGTCAACATTTCCCATTTTCGGCTTACGAAGCCTGTCCAAGCAAGTATTAACAGTTACGCGGTGTAACCATGTTGTAAATTTTGCTTTTCCAGATTCCCATTTTGCCGCACTTTTCCAAACCTTTAAGAAAACATCCTGTGTCACATCTTCTGCTTCAGCTTCATTTACCATCATTCGGCGGGCAATATTTAAAACACGCTGACTATGACGACGCACTAATACAGAAGCAGCTTGACGGTCTCCGCCTCCGACTTTTTCAACCAAAATATCATCTGATATCGACTCGAACTGCATTTGAAATCAAAATATCCTAGTTGAAAAAATCTTCACTGATTCAAATTAACCAGTATGGCGACGAAAGGCTACTTGCAATTTTTCGCGTGGTCTTTACGCGGTCCATCATTCCCGCCTTTTCTGTCATGCTTCATCATTTTAGATTCGCTAAACTCTTCGAGTGATACTACACCATCTGCGTCTGCATCTATTTTTTCAAAATGCTTTGACTGTATTTCAGCTTTTCGTTTAACGCGCTCTGCTTCATGAAAACTTGTAATCTCTTCACTTGTAAGCTTGCCGTCTGAATTTGCATCAATTGCTTCAAATTTTGCACGCTTAGCTGCATCTTTCTCAGCATCAGATAATTTGCCATCACCGTCCGCATCAAATTTTTCGATCATTTCAGCACGCATTTGCTTTTGGCCTTTTTGGGACCACTGACCTTTGCTTTTGCCTTTGTGTTTTGACTTTTTTCGCATTCCATTATCGAATTCTTCTAATGAGGCAACACCGTCACCATCTTTATCAATCCGACTGAAATGACGTGCAGCCATCTCTTCTTTGCGTTGATCCATACGCGATTGGTTATAGGCGGTTAATTCTTCTAGTGTCACACCACCGCTTTTATCTGCATCAGCCGCATCAAAACGCATTTTCTTAATCGCTGCTTTTTCAGTATCTGATAGTTCACCATTGCCATCAGTATCAAATTCAGCGATGCGTTCCATCCATTTTTCTTTAACGGCCTCACATCTGTCCTTGCCATCTTTGTCACCTTCACGCTGACCGGCAGCGGCAGTTGAAACAGCAGCTAGAGCTATAAAAGCTGTAGTTGTAAGTGCTAGTATTTTTGAGCGTTTCATTTGTCTAAACTCCTCTTTGGTGTTTGATATATATTTAACGCTCGCACCCTCAACTATCCGTCGCCAATGGCCCTATTTTATTTCGCCTAATACTAGAAACTTTTTCCTGATATTCCTTAAGTAATTCATTTAATTCAACAAAATCACTTACCCCACCACATGCACTAAGCCATTTCTTCAGGCCCGTTGAAGCTAATTCCTCATCAAACTGATCTGAAACAGCAATCCTTAACGCCTGCTGCAAGTTAACTTGAAGACTATATGCTTGGGTTAGTAGGGTTGCTTCCTCGGGTTGCAAAATGTTCGCTTCCTGCAAAGCCTGTATCGCTTCAAGGGTATTGGGCCGTATCACACTGGGAACCGCTCTCGCATTTTGCAATATAGCTTGCTGAACAACAAACTCGATATCCAGCAATCCGCCTTCGGCTAATTTCAAATCCCAATGACTATTTGGCTTTCTCTCTTTGGCCAGACGTTGACGCATATTCAGAATATCTTCTTCAAGACCTTCAAAATCCGATCGTACTTTTAAAGAAGCACAGGCGATAGCTTTCACCCGCGCCGCCAGTTCTCGATCTCCAGCAACAATGCGAAGCCTTGTCAGCGCCATATATTCCCACGTCCATGCATCGCCCTGATAATATTTTTCAAACGACGTCACTTTTACAGCAACAGGACCAGCCTTTCCCGAAGGTCGCAATTGCATATCCACTTCATACAACTCACCCTCTTCAGTTGGAGCGGAAAGCGCAGCAATCAATCTTTGTGTAAAACGGGCCGCAAGATCATTCGGGTGAGGAGGGTTTCCCGGATCATAAATGACGATAATATCCAGATCAGATGTAGCAGATAGCTCTTTTCCTCCAAGCTTTCCAAATGCACCAATCACCCATTTTCCTGGCCATTCGCCAAACTTGAGTTGAACCTCTTCTAGCGCGACCTGCGCCATGACCGAAATTGAAGCATCCGCCAATCGCGTGTATGCAGGCCCAGCATCACTAGCATTGGCTTGACCTCTTAGAATTTGATATCCAATTCGCAAAGTTTCTTCACGGTGGAACCGACGCGCAGCATTCATCCGTCCCTCAAAATCATCTTCAGAATTAACAACCTTTTCCAGCGCCATCAGGACTGCTTCTGAGCTATCCTGATTTAAAGGCGCGTTGAATGAATTGTCTAACATGCCATCAAGAAGAGCTGGCTGCCGTGCTAAATCATTCGCCAATTTAGGCGCATAAGCCATAGCTGAAATGAGATCTTCAGAAAATTTAGTTTCTGCAAGCATTAGCGAGAAAACCTGCACGCCACCTCTCAAACCGCTAATAAAATCAGAAAAACGGCTCAAAGCAGTATCAGGCTGACCTGTTTCAGCAATCCACTCCAATAAACGTGGTGTAAGTGATGTCAAAAGCTGTTGCCCACGTACTGTGCGCGTTGCTGGAAGTCCTCCGCGATGCCAATTCCTAATTCTGTTAATCACACCGCTAGGGTCAGAAAACCCCATTTCTTCAAGCGTTTTTAGTGTCCCCGGGTCATCATCCACGCCAGTAAAAACCAGATTACCACTATCGCCCGATAATCTCTCTTCTTGCGCAAAAAGATCAGAATAAATGCCGTGAACAAATCTTCGAACAGCTAATAGATCACTCTCAAACAAATCTTGATTATCACCATATCCCATCAATATGGCGACTTCTCGTCGCCTATCATCACGGTCTAGTAGTGTATGGCTTTGCTCATCATTATGCATTTGGATGCGGTGTTCGACATTCCTCAAAAATGCATAAGCTTTTTTTAGTTCTTCGCCATTCTGAGAAGACACAGCTTTCAATTTAACAAGCTCATCAAGCGCTTCATCGGTGCGCCGAACCCTTAAATTAGGATGGCGACCACCAAGGATAAGTTGTTGTGTCTGTGCAAAAAACTCTATTTCACGAATTCCGCCGCGCCCAAGTTTGACATCAAATTCCTTAATATCGAGCGTTTCATGGCCACCAGTCGCATGTATCTGACGTTTTATCGCGTGAATGTCTCCAATTGCCCAATAATCTAAATGGCGCCTCCAGATATATGGTTCCAGTTCTTCAAAAAAAGCATCCCCTGCAACAGCATCACCCGCGCAAACCCGCCCTTTTATGTAGGCCATACGCTCCCAGTTCTGTCCGACACGCTCATAATAATTGAGTGCAGTCTGAGTCGACAAAGCAACAGCATTTGAAGACGGGTCCGGCCTCAAACGCAAATCGACTCGAAAGACATATCCATGCTCGTCTCGAGTTTCCATGAGCTGTGCAAAATCTTGCGTAATGCGCACAGCCGCTTCCTTTGCTGACCTTGCATTTGCATCAAATCGATTAGGATCAAACAAAACAACAAGATCAACATCTGAGGAATAATTTAGCTCATAGGCACCCATTTTCCCCATAGCAATGGCAAACAGCCCCGTCTCTTCTAGACTAGTTTTAGGGTTCACCCATTCTCTATCCGCAGCAACTTGATACGCACACCAAAGAGCCGCTTGTGTGCATTTTTCTGCCAACACAGTGATGGCATGTGTGACTTGGTTGACATCCCATAATCCGGACAAATCAGCGAGCGCTATTGCTAGATGCCCTTTTGCTTTTGCCTGTCTCAATGTTTTGCTGACTATCTCACGGTCAGTGTTTGCGGCCATTGCTTCATTGAGCAACTCGAGGCTCAACTGAAAAGCTGCATCCGCACCATCATCTGCTATTGAATCGAAAACGTTAGGATATCTTGTCAGTAAATTACAAAGGTAGGGTGTATGACTTAAAAATTTCGATGCGGCCTCACGACTATCTAAAATACTTTTGACCGGCCGACATGATAATTCAACAAGAGTTCTGTCTGGAACGGGTATCATCTTCTAACGCCTTTGCACTGACTCGTCTTATTCAAGCTTATGCTAGCGCGATGTTCACGCAGAAGCGAGAGTAAGGCTCACTTTTAGCCCCGGCGTCGGATACCCAGGAAGCCCCTCTGATAGTTCAAGTCGCCCTTGGTGCATTTCCGTGACAGCAGCCACCAGTGACAATCCAAGTCCAGATCCTGGCTCCGTGCGTGCCTCTTCCAATCTGAAAAATCGTTCTAATACTTTTTCTCTATTTTCTTCAGGAATACCCGGTCCACTATCAAGAACAGACAGCTCTACCTCTCCATTCCGTCTACGTCGAAGAACAAGCTTAACTGCACCGCCTGCTGGTGTATATTTCACAGCATTATCCATGAGGTTAAAAATAAGCTGCATGATCAGTGACTTATCAGCATGAAGCTCTAAATTCGATTTGATATCAGAACTAAAGGCTAGCTGGGCCTCTTCACACACAGCTTCGTAAATCTCAGCAACTTCGACAACTTGTTCACTTAGACTAAACCGATCAAACGTCCCTGATTGACCACCTTGAACCTTTGACAGCCGCAAAATCGCATTAAAGGTTTCTAGGACGCGGTCCACTTCCTCAATCGAATACTCAAGCGCACCTTCAAAATCTTGTCGATCTCCTGTTTGAGCTAGAGAAGATTCCAAATGGTTCCGCAAACGCGCCAATGGCGATCGTAAATCATGCGCAATCGCATCGCCCGAATACCGAGACGCAATCATCAGCCTTTCAAGTTTGGTCAACATCGCATTCAAACGCTCAGCCAACCTGTCGAACTCATCTCCAGACCCATAAACAGTTGCCCGGCGTGACAAATCACCAGCCATGACATCTTCAGTTGTACGCGCTAGCGATTCAACTCGCCGTGAGACGGATCGCGATACAATCACCCCTCCCACCATGGAAAGAACCAAACCAGCAATAGCTGCCGTCCACACCACATCTGTAATGCGTTTCACCATCTCCCCGCGTTCACCGATATCATATGCGACGAGCAAAACAGTATTGTCAGGAAATGTCTTTATGCGTCCTTCTGCTCTATTTCTTTGTACAACACCCGCGTAATTTCGAGAGTCATATGAAAATGGCACATACAGCTCACCCGCTAAAGGGGCTTCCGCCGGCAGGAAATCAAAATCACCAGCGATTTTCTCTCCATCCGGACCAACCAGAAGATATAAAAACGCCCCCCTAGAGGAAGACCTCTCCGATACTGACTGACTCAAACGAGAAAAACCGCCGCTTGTGTAAGCGGCGGTCAAAGCATTTATCTCGGAATTGAGGGCGTCAGTATCATCGCGCTCTAATCGTCCTGCCGTGGCTGAGAATAGATAAAGTAACAGCGCACCAGCAAAAAGAATAAATAACGCCGTATGCACCAAAGCCAACCGGAATGTTGTCGTCCGGGTGAACGCTGGTAGACGAGATAAATTCACAATCCCTAGGCCTGAAGTCTATACCCTGCACCACGCACTGTGTGCAAAAGCGCAACTTCAAAGTCCTTATCAATCTTGCTGCGCAAACGGGAAATATGCACATCAATCACATTTGTCTGCGGATCAAAATGATAATCCCAGACTTTCTCAAGCAGCATTGTTCTTGTAACCACTTGATCGGCATTTCTCATAAGAAATTCCAACAAACGGAACTCACGCGGCTGAAGGTCTATTTTGACCTCACCTCTAAAAACAGTGCGTGCTAGGAGATCCATGACCAGATCCCCTACTTGTAATTTTGTCGTAGGAGCTTCACTAGAAGCGCGTCTTCCAAGTGCTTCAACACGCGCAATTAATTCACTCGGCGCAAAAGGCTTACACAGATAATCATCGCCACCAGCTTTTAGACCTTCGACGCGATTTTCAACATCACCTAGAGCCGTTAGAAACAATGCCGGTGTGTTACCACCCGTATCACGATAGGTTGTTAACATCTCGATACCATTCATCTTTGGCATCATACGATCAACAACCATAGCATCGAATTCATCAGACTGAGCACGACTGAGACCAGCCTCGCCATCATTCTCAACGGCAACGTCGTGCCCAGCTTCGCTGAGCACTTTTCTGACGAAATCCGCTGCTTCTATATCATCTTCAATGACGAGTACGCGCAAAGCGAGCTCTCCCATTCTATAAATTACTTAAGGTCTTCAATTTCAACCGGTAGGAAAATAGTCGCGCGGCCTTTGCGAACAGCCACAAGAATATTCTTCTTACCTTCTTTTTTAGCATTTTTGATCACGCTAGCCAAATCATCCGCAGATTTCAACGTCGTGCCTTGAGCTTCGAGAAGAGCATCACCTTTTGCAATTCCAGCTTCTGCAAAGGCAGAATTACGGTTCAAATCAAGAACGAGAACACCATTTTCATTCTCTTTTAAACCAAATAATTCGAACTCTGGTTTGGATAATGGTTTGACAGTCAAACCATGGACCAACGCACCTTCAGGCGTTGCTTCGTCCTCTTTTTCACCTTCAGATTCTGAACCACCACGGTTGAACGCACTATCAACATCTGATGGACGAACACCAACTGTCACAGAGACTGTTTTCTCTTTACCATCTCTGATCAATTTGAATTCATTTTTACTTTCAGCGATTAACCCACCAACAAGACGGGTTAGCTCACGGCTATCTTTAACGGCGAGGCCGTTGACCGACAGGATTACATCACCACGCTCAATTCCGCCTTTTTCAGCGGGACTACCAACTTGAACGTCAGCAACAAGCGCGCCTTTTTCATTTTTCAAGCCTTGAGATTCGGCCATTTCTACAGTCATTGATTGGATAGAAACCCCCAACCAGCCGCGTGTAACCTTACCGTCTTTAATAAGTATGTCAGTGATCTCTTTTGCAACTGTCGATTCAATCGCAAAACCAATTCCAACACTACCGCCAGACGGTGAGTAAATCGCCGTATTCACACCAATCACTTTACCATAGAGGTCAAATGTCGGACCACCGGAGTTACCACGGTTAATTGATGCATCCACTTGGATGTAATTTGAATAGTTAGAACCATTCATTTCACGACTAATAGCAGATACGATACCCGCGGTCGCTGTTCCTCCAAGACCAAACGGGTTACCAACAGCGACAACCCAGTCGCCTACACGTGGAGGCGCACCAAGTTCAAACTCAACATATGGGTATTTCCCGCCTTCTTTGACCTTCAGCACGGCCAGATCGGTTAGCTCATCAAGACCGATAATCTCAGCTTCCAACTCATCACCATTGGACAATGTGATCGTCACTTCAGAAGCGTTTTCTACAACGTGATTATTGGTTACGATATACCCTGTATCCGAGATAAAAAATCCAGATCCAAGTGAACGTCCTTCGCGAGGTGCTGGACCTTCATCTTCTTCACTTTCGCCTTCTTCGCCCTCACCGCGTCCTTGACGATCCATAAAGTCATCAAAGCCTGGAATGTTGCGGAAACGCTCAAACAGCTCACCATATTGTTCTGGCGCTTCTATTTCTGTTGTCACTTGCACAGTCACAACGGCAGGATTCACTTTTTCAATCAGATCAGCAAAACTAAGTGGCGCGCCGACAGGCGCTTGAACAACGATTGGTTTTGCATCGGCAATTTTCGACCCAACCGGGGATAAAATAAGGCCACCAACTGCCGCGCTGCCTAGCAATGCCATGGCTAAAGACATTTTCAAAGTGCGGCTTTTTCCGGTCGTTTTCATCTGTATTCCTCTTTATTCACTTCAGAACATTCTAGATGTCGAATGTGTAATATATATCTTTGAGTAAAAAATTATGATCGCTTCATGTCGATTCTGTGGTATGAATAGAACTTACCCTATGTAAAGTACGGTGTACGGGACATTTATCCGCAATTTCCATCATTTTTGTACGCTGTTCAGCATTTAAATCACCTAAAATAGTAATTTCACGATTAAAAACATCCAAATCGCTAGAATCAACTTCATTTCGTGATTTTTCGTGTGTTACTGAGACAGAAACTTTATCAACTGGCCAGCCTTTTCTTTGAGCGTACATGCGCAATGTCATAGACGTACATGCCCCAAGCGCAGCATTCATATATTGATATGGTGTGGGACCAGCACCGTCTCCGCCCACATCAACAGGTTCATCTGCAACGCCGCGATAATCACCCGTCACCACCCAGTTCTCATAACTTCCACGTTGAGTTTCTTCAACAACGACTGGCTCATTCCCATTTACAGGTTCAACAGAAGCTTTGTCTTTTCTGGCAGCAATTGCGTAATGCGTCGCCCACGCGGCGATAACACCAGCCACATATTTAGCATCTTCACGATCTGTCAAAAGATGATCTGAATCATCCAGTGATACAAAACTTTTTGGATGCATAGCCGCCATAAAGATATCATTCGCATTTTCGATACCAACGGTCTGATCTATGGGAGAATGCATCACCAGTAACGGGCGTTTCATATTTCGAACAGATTCGATTACCCGTGCGTCTTCAACATCATCAAGAAACTGCTTTTTAATTTTAAAGGTACGGCCAGCTAATTGAACATCCGCTTCACCTTTGGTCTCAATTTCTGAAATCTGTGAACCAAAATTTTCAGTCACGTGCTTGGCGCAAGATGGTGCTGCAATAGATACAAATGCTTTGACCGTTGGCAACTTACTAGCCGCAGCAAGCACAGCCGCTCCACCAAGGGAATGCCCAATCGCCAGTGTAGGAGCCATGCCTTGTTCTTCCATCCACTGGGAAGCTGCCACAAGGTCATCAATATTTGAGGAGAAAGTAGTGTCTGAAAAATCACCTTCAGAAAACCCAAGTCCGGTAAAGTCAAACCGCAGCACACCAACACCTAACTGCACGAGCTGGCGGGCAATACGAGCTGTCGCAAATTGGTCTTTCGAGCAAGCAAAACAGTGTGCAAAAATAGCAAAGCCGCGCGGCGTTCCAGCTGGCAATTCAAACCTTGCAGCTAGCTTATGACCAAGCGAACCGGGTATTTGAACTTGTGATCTATGTGCCATTGTCTTTTTACTCCACTTTCAGCCCTAGCGTTACCATAAAGTGGTAGAGCAAAACAGTTTAACAAGGCCCGCTCTTATCAATCTAGAGTATCATTTTCGTGATCAGCCACCATGTCAGGCTTTAGTGGTGTCAGGTTGCGCTTTTTACGTGCACGTATTGCCATAAACAAAACACCCGCCCCCCAAGCAAGCAAGACAAACGGGAAAGCCCATAAGAATGCACCGCCGCCACTCGCTTTAGGACGAAAAAGCACAAACTCACCATAACGCTCAGAAAAATAAGACCGGACTTCAACATCACTCGCGCCGTCTTGGATCTGCTTCCTCACAAGATGGCGCATATCTCCCGCAATTTCAGAAGCAGACTGAGATATTGGCTCATTCTCACAGGATACACATCTGATTTCACGCATCAATAATTGGGCGCGGGCTTCAAGATCCGCATCCTGAAGCGGCGCATCTGAAAGCGCAGCAGCCAATACCAAAGCTAACATCATGATACAGCTGCCCCTTCTATACTCTTATCTGAAGCCGGCTCTTCTTTTGATGAAGTTGCATGTCGCTTCCCGCGTTGAGCGGCAAAAGCTAAAAAACCACCCAAAGCAATGAAACCGACACCGCCAAAAACAAAATCAATCATTGGGTTTATGGAAATACGAATTGTCCAACCATTTAATTCTCCCCGAACAGGATCACCCAACGCAACATATAAATCACCAACCAGAGATTTTCGGATAGCAACTTCCGTCGTGGGCATCCCAGATGCCGGATAATACCGTTTTTCCGGGTTTAATTCTGTTTCTCGCTTTCCATTCACTGCCAAGATAGACGCACGATCAGAATAGAAATTTGGCCCCTCAGAATTAACAACGCCGTTAAAAGTGAATGACCAATTGCCAAGCTCAACAACCTGTTCCTGAGTGACCGCAAATGTACGCTCTATTCGCCCATTTGTTTCAACAACGGCACCAATCACAAACAATCCAAGCCCAATGTGCGCAATCGTAAGTCCCCACACACCAAGCGGCAGCTTAAACACGCGCGTCAAACCACCAGCGCCAACACGTTTGATAAGATCTGTAATTGTTCCACCAATCAACCAAACACCAACAGCGACACCAAACACCGCCCAAAGCTTGCCTGAGAAAAACACAAATGCTGCCGCCCCAGCCGCAATAGCAATCGCGCCAGCCACGATTAAACGTTTCACAACAGGTGACATATCAGCCGCTCGCCACGTCATTGCCTGTGCAAATGGCGGCGCGAGAAACAGTATGCCCATTAAAGGTGCCAGCGTCAGATCAAAATAAGGTGTCCCAACAGATAATTTCTCACCCGTCACCACTTCCATCGCCAAAGGATAAAGCGTGCCCACAAGAACAGTCGCTGCAGCAACAGATAAAAACAAATTATTAAGAATAAGCGCGCCTTCGCGACTAACAGGATCAAACTCACTACCAGATTTCAATCCGGGACCACGCCAAGCAAAAAGTGAGAATGCAAAACCCGAAACCAATAACAAGCCAATTAGCAATAAACGACCACGCTCAGGGTCCAGCGCAAACGCATGCACCGAAGTCAACACGCCTGAACGCACCAAAAATGCCCCAAGAATTGATAGGCAGAATGTCAAAACTGACAAAAACACTGTCCACGATGCCATTGAACCACGCTTTTGCGTCACGATAATGGAGTGCACCAAAGCAGCCCCCACCAGCCAAGGCATAAGGGAAGCATTTTCAACAGGGTCCCAGAACCACCATCCACCCCAGCCAAGCTCATAATAAGCCCAGATCGCACCAAGCGAGATCCCAATCGTCAAGCCAGACCAAGCAAACAACGCCCATGGCCGTGCACGTTTCGCCCAGCTTGCGCCAACATCATTGAGCAATAGGCCTGCAGCAGCGAGCGAAAAGACAAAAGAAAAACCAACATACCCCAAATACAAAAATGGCGGGTGAAACGCCAAAGCAGGGTCTTGTAAAAGCGGGTTCAGGCCAGTTCCATCAAATGGTGCAGGATCTAAGCGCGTAAAAGGTGAAGATGCAAAAAGCAAATAAGTCAGCGACAAAAAGGATAATCCGCCCTGAACACCAATTGCTTTTGTCTTCAACGCACTTGGTTTCATCAAACCTACAGCTGCCGCCCCAAAGCCCAACATGATCATACACCATAAAAGCATTGATCCTTCATGATTTCCCCACGTTCCGGCGAATTTGTAGAAAGTAGGCTTTAAAGAATGCGAATGCTTGACCACAAGTTCTAGAGAAAAATCTGATCCCAAAAAAGCGCGAACTAACGTAAAAAATGCCACAACGCTTGCTGCCATTGCAACAAGTATCGACCGGTTAGTTTCTTGAGGTTTTCCCCAAACACCAAAGACTGCCGCCAATAATGACGCGCCCAGAGCAAGAAATAAACTGATATGACCAAACTCTATCATTAGACGCCTTCATCATTATATTGAGCTGCTTTCGCGGCGGCTTCACCACCAGCAGCTTTCAAAGCATCATACGCTTCTTTAGGCATGTAGCTTTCGTCATGGCGCGCGACTAGGCGTGTTGCCTGAAGACTACCATCAACCTGAATGATGCCTTCGGCGACAATTCCTTGTCCTTCTTCAAAAAGGTCTGGCGGCAAATCATCATACGCAACATTGACGCCGTATTCACCATCTGTGATTTCAAACTTTATCAATGTACCCGGGCCGCGTTCTATTGAATCAACCCCTACCAATCCACCAATGCGAACCCGCTCACCAACTGTCACAACATTACCAGTCACGATCTCTGTCGGCGTTCTAGAATAACTCGCATTGTCTCCAAGTGCAGACATCACAAGCGCAACTGCTCCAACCAACAGAACACCTGCTACACCGATCAACCATGCTCTTTGGGAACGCGCACGCATGAATTATCTTCCTCTATCCAAACCTTAGACATACCCACTTCTGATCAAAGGACTACATCAACTATATGTGATGACCAGCATCAGTCTTTTTCTGATGGATTGTCCTCGTTTTCAGAGGCCATATCATCCGTCATTTCTTCTTTTTGTCTGGCAACATTTGCCATTGCCTGCTGCAATAAATCTACTTGGGATTTAAGTTCCGTTGCTTCTGGCGAGCCTTCGGGCATCATGGATTGTGCTTGCGCCCACCAATCCCTCGCGCCTTCACGATCACCATCCAGCCAAAATCTCATACCCGGCATAAAGGCAGCTTTCACATCGGCCGTATTCGCTGAAAAAGCTGCGATATATATTTGCTGTGCTTGCTCCGTTACGCGCCCTCCCTGTTGAGCAACCAAAGCATCCGCCATAGGTGTCAGAACATCAACAAATTTAGGGTCTCGGCGTAGAGCTGATTGATAAGCAAGCAATGCCTCATCCGGTTTTCCCTGCTGCATAAGAATATCACCTATAAACTTATGAGATTGCGGATCTTCCGGGTCCACTTTGGCACGCTGTTGCAACAAAGCTATCCACTGATCACCCGAAATATCTTTGGGTTCCATTTTTCTCATTTCATCAAGTCGTTGATGCAATGGTCTGTCGCCAATGGAGGGAGATCCGATAAATCCATAACATGTCACAGCTATGGCCATAGCAATTAATACACCCGCTCGCATGCGCCATGTATTGCCGACCCAATACGCCAAGCCCAAACTAACAATTATTCCGATGAAGATGTGCAGCATACTCTAACTTTTCTATGTCGCAGCTGGCAAAATGAGATGCGCACGCAAACCACCAAAAGGGCTATTATCCAAAGCAAAAGAACCACCATACATTTCCGCTAATTCCTTCACGATAGACAGCCCTAATCCTGTTCCTGGTTCTGTTTCATCTAGTCTCTGTCCACGTTGCACGGCAATCTCTCGTTCTGCTGGCTTCAAACCAGGCCCATCATCATCAACAAAAACAATCAATTGGTCATTTTTTACGCGTATCGTCACGCGCATACGGCGCTTGCACCATTTGGCTGCATTTTCTAAAAGATTGCCAACAAGGTCATCTAAATCCTGACGTTCGCCTTTAAAAACAGCATCTTCATCAATATCAATTTCGACTGCCAAATTCTTGTCGCGATGAATACGTTCAAGCAAAATCGCAATATCTTCGACAGTCGGTTCTACTTCAGTTCTAGCTCCCAATACTTCTGCACGCGCCGCTGCTTGTGCGCGTTTCAAATAGTGATCAACATTCTGCCACATCGCTTTTGCATGCTGCTTAACCATCGCTGAATAGGCTTCATCACCACCTGTTTCATTCATCAATACAGCAATGGGATTTTTCAGGGCATGTGCCAAATTGCCCACATGTGTGCGCGCGCGGTCCACAACCTCCTGATTGTGATCGAGAACACGGTTCATATCCTCAACCAAAGGCTCGATCTCAGTGGAATATTCCCCGATTAGGCGCGTTTCTCTACCGTCTCGAATCGCATCAAGATTCTCACGTATCCGCCGCAGAGGGGCTAACCCGTGATGTATCAGAAAACCAATCGCAACCAGCATCCCAGACAACATCAATCCAACAACGGCAACCAAGCGGTGACGTAGCGCAGTTTCCGCACTAAGCGCTGCTTCGCTATTAATAGCCGCAAACAACGCAACCGGCGTTTCACGGTCTGGCAACAATACCGCCCTCAACGCCACGCGAATAGGTTTGTCGTCAGGATCAAGATCATTGTGATAAAAAACTTGCCCCAGATTTGTGTAAGCTTCCTCGATATGCGTCATATCAACCGGCAGTCCACCATCCCATATACTTCGAGATAAAACCGGTTCTTGAACGTTTAAATCCCGATCAAGATCAAGATATCCATAATACCACCCAGACAACACGCGTTGAAATCGTGGGTCATTCGGCAATAAATTCTGATCAAGCACAATCGTACCATCAGGATCAGAATTTAACGCATTTGTGAGTGTCTGAATGGTTGCTTCCAACTCACCATTTAAAAGTGCTTCTGTTTCCTTGCGATAACTACCGCCCAAAAACAATGTCGCCGATACGACGATCAAAACACTCATGATAAAAGTAAGCGTGACTAGTCTGCCAGCAATGGATGCCCATACCTTGCGATAAATAAAACGCAAACATTTCTTGAAACCTTGAGCCACAATTTTGCCAGCCAGACCGTTCTAGTTAAAAATCGCTATTTTAAAACGATTATTCATTTGCAGCTGGATCGACCAATCTATACCCAAGACCTCGTTCAGTCAGAATGCGATCAGATCCAATTTTTTTACGCAAACGCCCCACAAACACTTCGATTGTATTGGAATCACGGTCAAAATCTTGGTCATAAATGTGCTCCACAAGTTCCGTGCGTGGCACAACACGTCCTTGATAATGCATCATATAACTCAGCACACGATATTCATGTGCTGTTAGCTTGATAGGTTGGCCGCCAACAGTGGCCCTTGCCGAGCTCGTATCAACCCGCAAATCACCCAATTCTAAAGCCGAGCTTGCATGTCCAGCCGAGCGGCGCAGCAAAGCACGCAAACGTGCCAATAATTCTTCGGTAATGAATGGCTTGGTCAGATAATCATCTGCACCCGCATCAAATCCAGCAACTTTCTCGCTCCAGCGGTCTCGCGCCGTCAAGATAAGAACAGGCATGACCTTGCCTTCGGCACGCCATTTTTCGAGAACACGCACACCATCCATTTTGGGAAGTCCCAAATCCAGAATGACAGCATCATATGGCTCAGTTTCGCCGAGATAGTGACCATCTTCACCGTCGACAGCCAGATCGACAGCGTATCCAGCTTCCGATAATGATGTTTTCAACTGACGTCCCAAATCTGGGTCATCCTCAACGACTAAAAGGCGCATATTTTATTCTCCGCGTATGTGCAGGATTTTGCCTGATAAAGCATCTACTTTGATGAGTAGACGTTTTCCATCGCCATCCATCCAAGTCACTTTATAATGATACCCGCCATCATCCTGAGAGTACATAGCAGCATCAATCAATTGCCCGTTATACCTATCTCTTAATTGACGACTTATCTTAGCAAAAGGAACAGTCCGTCCAGATTGCGCAGCATTACGCGCTTCTGTCTGAGGAACAAGCGAATCGCCAGCCCAAGCCTGAGCTTGAGCAGGCGATATAACAACTGCCATTATCGTGGCGAAAAAGGAAAAAAAGCGCATCATGCGAACAATGATTAACCTGTTCGCGCTGAACACTATCTGAACGAAATTCATATGCTAGCCACGACCTATCTTGCTGCCTAAAATGAAGAATGTCGCAAGTAAAACACCAAGTTATGAACTAATCCCTGACGTTTTTATCCCGACCGCGCCAAGTTTTCAAAAAATCTTTTAAATCAGCATCTGGTTTATCTGGTAAAGTAACCAGTAAACGGACCAATAAATCACCCGGTTTATCTTTGCTTTGCACGCCTTTACCTTTCAGGCGCAGAACATTACCACTATTTGCTCCAGCTGCGATGTTCAAAGATACTTCGCCCGATGGCGTCGGCACCTTAACGCGTGCACCTTCAACCGCTTCAGCAAGTGAAATTCTCAGATCCATTCTAACATTCTTGCCTGAACGTTCATAATCTGGATGACTACGAACGCCAATTTCAACTAGAGCGTCTCCGGGGTTCATTCCCCCTGCACCGGGCTCACCTTGAGACTTTAATCGAAGCGTCTGACCAGGTTCAACACCAGCTGGAATATTCACATTCAATGAACGCCCATCTGCCATGCTCACGCGTTTACGCGCACCATTTATGGCATCTAGGAAGTCAATCTCAAGTTTATAGCGAACATCGGCACCCTTGGATGCGCCATAGCCAAATCCACCACCGGGAGCAGCGCCACGCGCTCGGCCACCTTGTCCAAACATGCCGCCAAACAGATCTTCAAACACATCTGCACCTGCACGTCCGCCACCTGAATGCGTCCCAGAAAAACCATTAAATCCATCAGCACCCGGACGACCAGAAAATCCTTGCGGACCTGCACCGCCCCCATATCCACCTCTAAATTGAGGCGCTTTCTCATTTCCGTCAGCATCAATCGCGCCGCGATCATATAGCGCTCTTTTATCGGGGTCAGATAATAAAGAAAAAGCTGCACTCACCCGCTTAAAACGCGCCTCCGCAGGCGCATCATTAGGCCGCACATCAGGGTGCAACTCTTTTGCAAGCTTGCGGTAAGCAGATTTTATTTCTTTATCAGTCGCACTCTTGGCAACGCCCAATGCGGCATACGGATCCCAGCTCAACGTCAAATTCCTTTACTTATACTCATAGAAGGAATTAGACGCGAAAACACAAAAATGGAAGCAATTCTATTTAAATTTCAATAGAAGTTGTTGCTGGATACCCATAAAGGCCGTCAATTCCCATTTGTCTGACTTCAATATAGATTATCCCTTTTTCAGGGAAATCAATATCTATCAGATCATTCGTGTATAAAAATTGTGTATCATCCAGTTTCCATTCACGAACAGCACTTTCATCGTGATAAACAGTCACTTGAAAATCTAAATCAGCCTCCAGCGGCACGTCCGCTTGCCCCCAGACGTCCCCATCACTGCGCGCTCTTCGCGTCCAAGACAAACTTATCCCTTCCTCTCCAAGCAAAGCTCTCAAATGACATGGCCGCCATTGGGTAAATGTTTTTTTCTGCCAGATAAACCCACCATCAACAGGCTCATCAGACAAAATACTCACACCATTCGCTCTCCACAAAATTTCCAGACCATTCTCATTATTTTTCAAATCCAAACGTGTTTCTCGTCCATCCAGAAAAATAATGTGACCATTGGACTTTATCCCGCCAATTTGCTCAGAATCACTTCCTTGTTGCCCACGCAACAATCGACTGATTCTGTATGTTCGCTCTGAAATTAGCTCTGCATTTTGAAACTGGATCAATTCCCATCCGTCTTCACATTCGATAAATGCAGCGTTGGCTCCATTTAAAACACCAAGGCGCGAAGCGTTTTCTAAAACGCCCCAATCCAATTTCAAATCAACAGATTGATCTAACCACCGCCCAGATGGACCGGCAGGCACAGATGATAAGATCCGTCCCATTATGCTAGGGTAAGATAATGTTGCGCGTTCACTGAATAAATCCCCCTCGGCCCCAACTTCGATGGCGATATCACCTCCCCAAGGTGTTGCACACGCAAACACGAATGGCCGCGCATCATTTTCCTGATCAGGCAAGGGCGGACCATCCACAATCACGATTTTAGGGCGCATTTTAAAAGCGGCTACTTTACCAACAATAGGTTGAGACCCTGCAAGGTTTTTCATTGGCTGCACAGAATGCTGAAGCAATTGCAAAGACAGCTGATCACCCATGACAGTTTTTTCAACGGTCCACATCTCTGCATCATTGGTAAAATGCAGTATATCGCCAGCTTCAATGTTGGCGAAACGCAAACTTGTCGACACCTGAGCCGATTTATTCGAAGCTACCAATTTTTGATTTAAATTGCTGACCAACCGACCGGCCATTCCATCATCAAGCACGAGCGCCAAAGATACATCTTTGATGTCATCGCCTGAAACAATTTCAGATTCAGATATTGCAATCGCAGGCATATAATCATTTGCTGCATCAATATATTTAAGACGCAGATTTATGGCCTCAGCTTCCATCGCTTTGCGCCGCCGCTCAAAAAGACCATCAGCAGTCTGAAATTCATCCAATTCCACCTGCCACTCATGCCGCTCACCATTGTCAAACTTCAGAAGATTATCACCATGCTTGCAGCGCAAACCAAAAGCCGTTTTCATCGGCTCAAGACTATCGCGAATACTCAACGCATTATCGAGCTTATATCCACTCACCAACCCGACTAACCCGCTCGTATCAACATCAACATCCACGATTGATGTCAGATCATCAACAACATCCTTTAGCAAAGCCAGACCAACGCGCCCGTTCAGCCAATGGCCCACATTCCAGTTTGCACCATCTCCCCACACATCATCGCGTTGAGGCCAAGCAGGAAAAGGCCGCGCATCCCATGCCCAAATCGATACGCCATACTCATCCAACATGTCATCGCCGCGCCAATAATTACAAAACGCCTCAATAGCCGTACGCTGCACCACATCATCGCGCGCGCCCGAAGAATAATGCGGCAAGGCATTCTCTGAGCTTTTCGGGTCATAAAAAACATTTGGTTGATTTGGGCCCATATCCACCGCCGAACACCCAAATTCCACAAACCTTATTGGTTTGCTAGCAGGCAACCATGGAGTAGGTTGTGCAGCTTTCACTCCATCTATTCGTGGATAATGCGCGTTTGCCTGCCAACCTCGAATATCTTTCTGACGATAAGTCCAATGCTCGCCATATCCGCCATCAAATATTGGCGTTCTTATTTGATCCGCGCGATCTTCATCATTGGCATAATACCAATCATAGGCTTCACCGCCTTCTATATTGGCCGCAAGATAGGCAGGATCATGTATAGATTTCCACCCTGCCTCATTATCTGCGTGTCCTGAAGTTGGCCGCCAGTCTGCCATTGGCGGATACCAGTCCACACCGATGAAATCGATATCCTCACTCGCCCATAAAGCATCCAATGGAAAGTCGGTATCGTTCAAACCATCAGGCGGCACATAAGCGCCATATTCGGTCCAGTCCGCAGCGTAGGATAGCTTACACAAACCACCCACAATCGCGCGCACTTCTGCTGCCAATTGCACCATATGCCCCGCCATAGGATACACTCCTCGCGCCGAGCGTATCCGCGACAAGCCAATCATCTCCGAACCGATCAAAAATGCATGCACACCACCCGCACGTCGCACAAGGTCTGCGTAATGAAGAATGAACCGGCGATATCGCCAATCCTCAGCTCCCACATAGCCGCTTTGAGTATAATCAACCGCCGATGCTTGCCCAAAGAAAGCATCCACTTGCGTCGCTGCCTGCGCCGTCATATCCGCGCCATTAGAACATGTGATACGTCCCCGCCACGGAAACGCAGCTTGCTCCATGCTCCCATATGGATCAGCCAAACCATTCCCCGCCGGTATATCCATAAACAAAAACGGATACAGCGTCACAGCAATCCCTCTATCTTTTAGCGCAGCTATCGCTTGCAACACCGACGCATCATCGGGCGTGCCTCCATAATTGGACCATCCTTCACCATCCTGACTAATCAGATAGGCCGTCCCGCGATGCATGCCCGCCACATGCCATTGCATCGGGGCCGTTTCCTTTTCACGTATCTCGACACCGGGTCGGATTGTGCATTGGCCACATCGCAAATCATCACCAAACCACCCCACAATCAAATTGACATGTTTCAGATTTGGCAGGTCAGCAATGGCTTGTTCTAAGGACGCGATAAAATTTGCCTCGCCGCTTCCATTATGCATGTTTTCTGGCGTCTCTTCACCTTCACCAATCACTCGCCGCACGATCTGGCTTGCATACACAAACTCACCCGATCCCGGTATAAGATTGACCGATGTGATCGCATCTTCCATGCGTGCGATCTCATCCTCGCGGCGATCAGCACTTCGCATCACTTCAAATGAAAGCTGCGGCATACGCATGCCGTAGGCATCCAAAGGCAAGTCTTCAAATACAATATAAGCCAAGCCGCGATAGGCCGGTGCCACGCCTTCCACCGCTTCAATCAAAGCATCAGGCATTTGATCCAAACTGCCCGTATACAATCGCCAATTTATTTGAGAGAGATCCATCTCCTCGCCATTGGCCCATATGCGAGACACACGGGAGACTTCCCCTTCACATAGCCCCACAGCAAAGCTCAGAGAATAGGTATAACTTGTCTGGCTTGGCCCGCCCTTACCCCCTTGCTTTTGCGTGTGCTCTTTAAACCGCGCCGCCCATATAACATTGCCGCCCAACCGCATACGTCCAAACACGCGTGGAATGCCTGCACCTTCTCGGCTTTCAGTGACATGCACATCATTGATACGCGGACCTTCCAGCCTCGGTGCAAAAATATAAGAATCGACCGCAGCCCCTGCCACCGCCCCAACAAATTGACCAATCGCAGCACCCGAGACTTGCTGCCCAAACACGGACACGCCATTGGGCAATAATGCCGAGCCAACGCTTTGGCCCAGTGTTGAAAAAACGAGCTGAGCCATAAGGGCACTGCCTTTCTATTTTCGTGATTAGAAATTTGGAAATTGAAATGCCGCTGCAATACGGCGCGACCACCACGGCCCTAAATGCGTTTCAACAACGCTGCGCCCCCAATAGGCATGAATGATATTTGTGGCTTTGCCTTGCGAGACTTTGCTAACAATCGCCAGATGTTTCACCGGTGCGCCCAGCCCCATACGAAAAGCCAAAACATCACCAATCTGCGCACCTCCAATCGGTATTTCGATCAAGTGCCGACGTGCGGCTTCCAGCAAGATTTCTTCTTGCAAATCTTCAGCCCAATTTGGCGTATAAGGCGGAGCCAATTCAGGTTCATCCCCAATCAATGCACGCCACACACCGCGCACCAATCCAAGGCAATCACATCCAGCATGGAGACAGCTTGCCTGATGCTGATAAGGCGTTCCAATCCATTTTCGCGCCTCTGCCACAATCAATGATGCATTTGCCATTAGCGAGCACCACCATCATTGATGCCATTCGCCGACGGTCCCGAAATGACCGCATCCATTCCCGGCAAATGCGGAAAACCTTGAAAATTGACTTGATTGGAAAACTTAGACTGACATGTCTCAAACGTTTTATCGCAAACGGCATCCGCATGAATGCCGCTAAGATCCACACCGCATCTCACACTCCCCAAAGCCGCATCGCATTGCCCTGCATAGATGCGCCCGATACGTCGCTCAAGCTGTGCTTTCAAACACACGAGTTCGACATGAAATGCCTGCGCACCATGTGTGATCTCACCAAGATAACCAGACCAGACATGCATTTTCAGTTCTGGCATTTCCCAATCCACACGCCATACCGAAACAGACGCACCATCCCATAGCCCATTGGCCAAATCCGCTTGTGTTAGAAAATTGGCCGATAGCGCCCCATCACCTGAAACATAGCCAGGCGACAACTCGCTAGTATTGACGAAATTAACGCCGCTCAAAGCGCGATCTGGGTGATATTCAACGCCATCAATTTCCAGCAAACGATCATGATCACTCGCCCCAAAGACAGCGCCATCCTTTCGTTTAAATCTCCAACATAGACATGTTTTTGCAGCGCCGGTTTCAAGCCGGACGGCATATTCTTCATCTGTAATTTTCATGTATTTTTCTTCTAATCGATCAATTCGATAATCGGCGCAGACACCACGCGCCCAGCATTTAGATGATCTAGCGAGACAGCTAAAATATCTGTGTCAAAGCGCGCATGTAGATCAAATTCAAAACCTGCTGTGATGACGGTTTCATTGGTTGGCGCGGTATCAAAAACTAACGCTTTTTCATCAGAATCAAAATGCCAACCGTCACTTATTTCTACCCCATCAAAACTCACGCGTATCGAAGATAAGACAGGCTTAAAGATAGACCTAGAAATGCTTTCACCACCGCTGTCATAGGTCTTAAGCAAGACAAACCGCGTTTGCGCCCCATCACCCACAGCAATTATTTGATCCAGTGGTGATACGTCTTCGCCCAATGCACATGATTTCCAATCTGTGATATCGCGAAACCGGAAAGAATGCAGCTTCCCGCGCCTTGCTTCAAAAAACGCCGTCAGCGCTTCCAAATCCTCATGCGATTGGATGGCCCCGCCAACATCCCAGCGCCGCCGGCTTCCAGCCCACAATCCATTTCTAAATTCTTTGCCCGATGCCAATTGGGTAACCTGTGTTTTCCATTCAGGACCACCGGCAGCACCCAATGCAAATTTCATTGGCAGGCTAACATCATGAAATCCACTCATGAAAAACGGCTCCCTTGCTGCACCAGCCCCGTCAACGCCTGTGCCAACTGGCTAGACGTTGCCCCAGATGATGAACCAACGCTTTGCTGTCCAATATTTTGCGTCTGAAGGCCCGCCAACACCTGCTTGAGCACCAGTTTGGCCATATCCAGCGCCAACCGTTCCGCCATATCCTTAAACTCAACTTCCCCCTGCGCCATGGCTCGCCGAATTTCAGTGCTCATTCTTGCGCTTGCGCTATTTATAATTTCATCAATATCACTTTGAACGCGCAATCTTTGATCTTCATCCATCCTAAATTACCTCCAGTGCAATTTCGCCAGCTGATTTTAGAATGATTGAAAAATCCAATTCTCCATCATGCTGGCCGCCATAATTGAGTTCGCTAATAAGAAATGCGCCGCGAATGATCGCAAAATCAGGAATAACTAACTCAAAATCCGGTGTTTCTAAGTCAAAGAAAGCAGCACTTAATCTCGCATCAGAGGCTGCATCCACAAACACACCTTCACCCGAAACATCCATTGATTTTTGACCGGCTCCCGCCATCAACTCGCGCCAGCCTGATGGCGATTCGGCATGCGTTGAATCAATGCCCGGTGCGCGAAACCTAAATTGCCGTTTGCGAAGCCCCGCCAAAGTCTCGTAACTTTGGTCAGTATTATCCTTTCGGACGCGCAAAAGCACATCGCGCCCTTTATGAGCTGCCATATTCTGGTCTCCATTTTTGCTAATTTTCGGAATAAAACCACTATGTGACCTTTGAGGAACTTTCGCACCGCAACATTTCAGGTTACGCTTCAAAAAAACGAATAAGTGAGGAACCCCAAAATGAGCACAAACGAATTCAACTACACAATCTACATTGATGCTCCGCCGCAAAAAGTGTGGGATACGATCACAGAGCATGAAGGCCCACGTGATTGGTGGTCAGATACGCACATGCTCTCTACATTTAAATCAGGCTCAACCATCGTCTTTAGACGCGGTGAGAATGATGATGTTCAAGGAGAAGTCCTAGAATCCGAAGCGCCTCACAAACTCATCCACACATTCCGCGTTGGCGGTTTTGGGCCCATGTATCATGAAGGTGTTTCACTTGTGACCTTCCAGATAGAAACCAATGGACCTTCCACAATGCTCACTGTGAAACATCAAGGTTTCCCCGATAATTCTGCTGTTCTCAAAGGTGTCTCCAAAGGCTGGCCAGCTATCTTGTCATCGATGAAATCATATATCGAAACCGGTAAAGCCCTGCGCTATGCTGATTGGGGTGACCGCATCGAACAATCAAAAGTTCAAGACGATAGACCTGCAAACAAAGACAATTTCCAAGTTATCTAAGTCTAGTTAATCCAAGGGTGTTGTGCGTGCCTTGATGCGCACAACACTTTTAAACGTTTGCTGATCTCGCAGCATTAGCGAATCTGAAAACGCCACATAACACCACACCAGATTATGCCCCTGCAAAACCAGCGCAGCATCATCAAGTATGCTCTGCACAAGGCTCACTGCATCCCGCGCACCAGCGCGACCACCCCAACGCGTCATCACCTGCAAATCAATCACATGGTCCTGAATACTAACCCCAGACGCATTAGCAGGGCGCACCTCATGCTGCCCAATCACCAGATATGGATAAGCTGGTTTTGCCCCGCCCAAATCACCCAAAATACGCGGCTTTGAACCAAAAACGTCCTGTATCTGCGAATGTTCTTTTAGCGCAGCCAACACAGCATCCTGCAATGCCCGCTCTGCGCCCGTCAACAAAGATGAGCTCATAACGAAACCCTCCGCCACGGCGCAAGCAAGACCGCCACATCTTGGGATAAGTCCGCACCGCTTTCCCCGCGCGCATAGCTTTCCGCCACCAGCAATTTGACCGCCAATTTCAGATCCGCCGGCACATCGCTATCATTGGGTCCAAAGCCCGCTTTCAGCGTGATCTCAATCCCCGTTTTAGCAAAAGGCAGTATCGCCCCGCGAAACTTCAAAATGTCCGGCTTTGCCTTTTGCAGAACAAATCGCTCTGTATGATCCACACCATCCACCATCACACTCTCAATGCTGGAAACCGGACCGATAGGCAAAACCAACTTATGAGTATCGCGGATATTAAGCGGCCAACACGGCACGCTTAGCTTCACAGTCCTCTCAACAAGGCACAGCCCCGTTTCTGCCTCCACGCGCGCACGCGCCGAAGCAATCAGGGCGGATACAGATGCATCCTCTCCCTCATAATCAATCCGCAAAAAAGCCTTCGCCGCAGACAAAGCCACGGGTTCGCTCGCAGGCGGAAGCTGCGTCGTTATATGCATTGGAATAACCCTATTTTCTGTTAGAATTTAAAAGACAGGCATAAGAATGCCCTTCGGCATTGCGCCTCAGGAGGCCCGATTGTTATGATTTCAACATTAAGCCCATTCACACTTTTCCTCGCCAAAGCGTTCGGCGCATATATGCTACTCGCTGGCTTATCTTTTTTCACATCCAAAGACCGATGGATAAAATTGTTGGATGATCTGCAAGCCAATACAGCACTCGTTTATGTCACAGGCGTGCTCGTTTTTGCGCTAGGCTGCGGCCTCGTCTACAGCCATAATATCTGGGTAGACCCGCTTGCCATCATCATCTCGATCATCGCATGGGCTGCGTTGGTCGAAGGCGCACTCTTCATCGCTATTCCAGAAATTTTCTTGAAATATTCAATCTCATTGCTACGCCCCGCGACCTACACACCCTTCGCCATTTTCGCGATACTCGCTGGCCTTGCATTGCTGATTTGCGGCTTTACCGGTGTCGCTGGCACTTTGCCGTCAGCTTGATTTAGACAAGAAAAAACCCGCCTGATCGGGCGGGTTAAAACATCAATTTTTGCGCTGCGTGAGACATCTCTCGCGGCGTTATTTTTGCTCGCCAGGATGCTTATCAATCACCAAAGCCAGCACACCAATGGATAGGATCATGCCTAGTATGACGAAAACATATGTTTGAAATTCCATACTCAACTCTCCTCTTCCACACGTCCAATTAAAACATAGCTCAATATCAAGAATACAAATCCAATAGCTCCCACGACAATAGCACTATTACCGTCAAATTTCGAGTTCTTTTGCGCAACATCAAATATCGTCCCAGCGATACTACCAATGGCTGAAGCATTGAGAAAGTTGCAAACAATCATACGCTGTTCATTGCGGCCTTTCGCCGTAACACTGACAGCAAGGTCTCGCAGCATGCTCAATCGCTGCGCTATCCACTTCATAATTTCCATCAACATCCCCCAACATCAACTGACCTGAAGAGCTTACCACACAATCAGAACAAATCAAGAACAAAACTTACACAAACCTTCAGCTAAATGAATTTAGAAACCTCAATCCACGTCCCCCAGAGAGTCATTGAAAATAAGCATGCATTCTTCACAAAAGGAAACTGCTTATGCTCAACCAACTTCTAAAATTCAAAATCTGGCTAGTGCAATACCGCCCTCCAGCATGGCTAATCGAAGTGATTATAATATCGTTTTCGCAACAAGGCTAATTCTCGCCCTCAATCACCCCCACGCATTTTGTGGGGGTGATGAGCGGCTAAGCTAACCTAAAACGTCATCACTTTGATCGCGTCAAAATTCTGTACGCCGCCGCCAACACGTTTGGTCGTATAGAACAACACATAAGGCTTGGCAGAATAAGGGTCACGCAGCACACGCGCGCCCTGACGATCGACAATAAGATAACCTTTGCGGAAATCCCCAAAAGCAATTGCCGCATTGCCTTCGCCAATATCAGGCATGTCCTCAATTTCGGTCACGGGATACCCCATCACACTCGCAGGCTCACCGCCCATTGCCGGACGCCATGCATATTGCCCATTGCTATCCTTTAGCTTGCGCAAGGCCGATAGCGTGCGCCTATTCATCACAAACCGCCCATTGGCGCGATATTGCGCTTTGGGTGCGTAGATAAGATCAATCAAAGCATCGGCCGGCATGGTGCTGGCAAACCCGCCCGTGCCACCCGACGCCACCGATCCAATCTCACCCCAAACATGGGACGCATTATCGCTGATCGTATAATCGAGAAAACCCTTGGGTTTATTGCTCCCATCACCGGTGACAAAGGCAGCACTTTCCTGCGCTGAAAACGCACCCTCCACCTCATCTGCCAGCCATTCATCAATGTCGGCATAGGCATCATCCAGCAGGCTTTGCGTCGCTGCTGGCATGGCGTAAAGCTCCGCTGCTGGAAACTCCAGCAAGTCCAGCGATGGCGCGGTTGTTTCAGCGCGTGCACCCGTCTCGCTCACCCACGCACCTTGCGCCCCAAGCCCCACAGGTTTCTTAAACACCATCGCCGATGTTTGGCGCACAGATGCGATCTGACGCATAGGGCTAGCAGCCGTTAAGCGTGCTTCAATCAAGCGGTCCAGCTCGGCGGGTGCCACATAGCCCCCTTGCGCATCTGTGGCCTGCGTTAAGGCTTTTGTATCAAGGCGCGCAAGGCCTGAATCATCGCCCGAACGTAGGTAACCATCCCATGCAGATTTATGCTCTGTATGAAGGCGAGAATCTTGTCCGCCCACATTCGGACGCGCACCTTCCAGCGCCATACGGTCAAGGCGATTTTGTTGCTTCTCAAGCGCGCTTTCAATACGCCCCAATTTTTCGTCAAAGAGAGGGTCTGCGACGCCGCGTTTTTCAATCTCTGTAAGGCGTGCATCATTTGTCTCCTTCAGCGCCTCAAAGGCTGTCATTATCTGCGCAGAAACCGCGCGCAATTCCTCGTTTGCACCTGCATTCGCAGCTGCACCCATTTTTGTTTCCAATGTCATTAATTACCCTTCACATGGTAGATTTGGGCAAGGCAGGTTTTGGTTATCCCAAAATGCGCCAATACCCAGTTATTGGCTTGCAGGAATCACCCGCAAAACCATGAAATACGCATCCGATAAGAAGCGTTTCCATATTCTTATAAATTATACGGCTGATTCAATAGTTTAGCTATCTTCACGCGGCAGAAAACGCTCACCAAAAGCAAGGCCGCCTGCGATAACGCCAAACCCAACAATAAGCAGCATCAACGCCCAGAAAATCTTACCTAGAATAGACAGGAATACCCATGCCGCCACCAAAGCGATAGCACCCATATAGCATTGCTTTTTTGTCAGTGAGATTTTGCTTTTTCCAAACTGAATAACAATGCGGTTTTTCCCTTTAGGAAACACCCGCAAGATACGCCGCCTTAATAGGTATAAAACAATGCCCGCTAGCATCAGAAAAAACATCAGTTTCAGGTCCACACCCATAAACTGAAGCACCAGCAATCCCAGCAAAGCAGCAGGCAAAACCACGCGCCAATTCTCGATCAGAAACGACCCGTAAAATTGCTTTTTCCTGGCTGGCATTCGCACATATCCATTATGGTTAATCCATCCAGCCTAACTCTCACATTTTGACTTATCCATCAACCTTGCAAGACTATTTGCCGTGGCGTGAATACAGCCAGAATATAGTGAGCAGCATAAGCGGTATCACAACCAATAAAACTGATGAGATCATTGCATTCTCTCCCTTTCATCGGCGCGTAAAGTTAACACCTCCGCACCTGTTTTTGTCACAGCAATTGTGTGTTCAAATTGGGCAGATAGCTTTCTGTCATTTGTGACAACTGTCCATCCATCATCCAAGGTCGAGACCAGACGCGTGCCCAAATTGACCATAGGCTCCACCGTGAAAACCATGCCTTCACGCAGTTTCAATCCGGTGCCGCGTCGACCAAAATTCAGCACTTGTGGCTCTTCATGCATTTCTCTGCCAATGCCATGTCCGCAATAATCACGCACAACCGAACAACCGTTTTTCTTAGCGTGGTTGGAAATTGCAAAACCAACATCTCCCAGAGTGGCTCCGGGACGCACAGCCTCAATACCCTTCCACATTGCCGCTTGCGCAATCCGCACCAAACGCCGCGCCGCAGACGAAGCATTTCCGATCACATAAGTTTTGCTTGAATCTGCAATGAAACCATTTTTCTCTAGCGTGATATCCAGATTGATAATGTCGCCATCTTTGATGATTTCATTCTCGCTGGGCACACCGTGACACACGACATGATTGATCGAGCAATTGAGCACATATTTAAACCCATATTGCCCCTTGCTCGCCGGACGCGCCTGCAATTCATCTGTGATAAAACGCTCCACAAGATCATTAATCTGCATGGTCGACATGCCAATCATATCTATCTCATCCAGCATCTTAAAAACCGACGCCAGCAGTTTTCCTGAGATACGCATCAAGGCCAATTCGTCAGGTGTTTTCACCATCTCAGGCAAGCTCGATTTCTGGCAATGGTATTTGAACGGCTTCCATCTGCATTTTCACAATATCATTAAACGTCATGGTTGGATTAGCTTCTGCAAGCATCCCCATCTTCATCCAAAATTCCGCCTGCGCATTGATAGAACGACACATCACACTGCTGGCTTTGCGCACGTCCTCGTGCAGCTCTTCATCTATTTTCACAATGCCCATCTGCGTCTCCTAAAACCGATGAATATACGAAACATATATGATATGTATATATTTCGTCAATCACGCTTAAGCTGCAATCGAAACAGATTTTCCAACCACACCAAATCTTGCCTTGGGTGCCATTGGTGTTGTCACCAAAGACACTTCACGCAAATCAACCTTATTGAGATAACGCCCAACACCCACATTTGGTTTCCAATCTCCGGCAATAAAACCAATCGACAACCCATCCAATAATTTATTGCTCATCAATTTCAGCGCGATTTTGCCCGCCGGCAGAGATGGATCAATCAGGCCGCGCATAAACAATCCCTTGCCGTCCTCGCGCATACGAATCCAGCGCCCCGCAATCTTGCCGCCCTTATGCTGCAGCAGCATGGGTATATTGGTTTTTAGTCCAGAGAGTGACCGTGCAAACGCACCCGCACGCACAATATCTCCGGCAAGATCTGGTTCGCCAAATATGCTGGCATAGCCTTCAATCAGTATCTCCTCATTCATGCGCGCTTACCTTTGCTTCAATCCGGTCAAGCTGACGCCGCGCCGCACTCATCTCTGCTTCCAAACGCGCAAGCCGCTCCGCCACAGGGCGCTGCTCAATGAGCTGCCCTTCAACCGATTTAAGCCGCTGCGCTGCCGCCCCTGTCCACATCAAAGCCGCCACCAATTGCAGCCCTATCGTCACAATCACACCAAGGGTGAGTTTACGATCAAAGCTCATGCCTCACCCCGCTTTGTTACAGGCGGTAATCCGGCAAGCTCGCGCTTCTCATCGTCGCTGATATAGCTTGCATTCTCCAGCCGTGCCCACAGCGCATCTCGCTCGGATGTCAGGGCAGTGATGCTCTCAAGGTCAGGACGCAGCTCTATGCGCCCCTGCGAGCGCAAAGACAGCCAGTTAGACAAGCTTCGCCCTGCCTTCTCCACCAATGGCAACACGGTTAAGCGCCAGAAAGCCATATTGGCTTCCTTATAGTTGGAATAGGTGTTGTCGCCAGGAATACCCAGCATCATGGGCGGCACACCAAAGGCCAAGGCAATCTCCCGCGCTGCATCATGGCGCGCAGCGATAAAGTCCATATCCGCAGGCGTCAGGCTCATGGGTTTCCAATCCAAACCACCCTCAAGCAGCATAGGTCGCCCTGCATTGCTCGCCCCCGTATGCAATTCCTCAAGCTCTTGTTTCAGCCGTGAAAATTGCTCAGGCGTCATACGATCCCCGCCCTTACCATATACCAAAGCACCCGATGGCCGCGCCGAATTATCAATCAACGCTTTGGCCCACGCCGCCCCCGCATTATGCACATCCACCGCCTTGCCAGCTGCTTCCAATGGCGCAAGCCCGTCATGATCATGCAGAGGGTGAAACAGCTTAAAGTGCAGCACAGGCGACCAACCATCCGCCTCGCGCATAAAACGCTTACCCATACGGTCCACTTTGTAATTCCACCCAAGCGGCCAACCATGCGCGCCAATAATCGGCGTCACCCGATCAGGCCGCAGCGTATATATCTGACGCGGCAATTGCGGATCGGGTCCATCATCGAGCACCACACCATGCAGATAGGCATTGCCATTGGTTTGCAGATGGCCGTAAAACGCTTCCATCAACTCAATACCCGATTGTTCAGGATTTGGATTATCCAGCAGAGCAAGCGCATCCTCGCCGCCCTCACTTGCCTTCCAGCGCACGCCTGCCGCCGCTTCGGCAATCAAGCGCACACAGCGATATCCGATGGCATTATTGACCATGCCTTCACGCGCCAACGAGATTTTATCCCGCGTCCAGCGCGCCGTGCCCAGTTGCGATAAGGCAACAAAAGGCACGCCCGAAGCTTTCGCCTCACGCGTTTTAAATGGAAACATAGAATTTTCCTTTGATTAGATTTTTAAGATTTTAGGTCTTTGGGAAATGGCAAAGGGACCCTATTGCCCCACAAGAAGCTGATATCAACAGCCACACCAATACTAAACCCACCTCACTCTAGGCGGCAAATTCACTTTCTCCAACATCAAGACCGTCACCGCCCAAACAAGTGCATCCACGCGGTCAGGAGAGCCGCTGGCGGCGTCTGATCCAAAGATGCACATCTGATCTTCAAGCGCGGGGAAACTGCCCCCATGCATCACCTTGCCTTGCGCATAGAGCGCCGCCACTGGCGATGCCCTTGCCGCTTTGCTCAAGCGCGCATGAACAAGACGCACAGGCGAAACACAGCCTGCCATCTCCAACACATCGCGCACCATTTCACCGCCCTGATTAGCTTCCGCCACAATCTCGGCATTTCCATATTCAGCCGCCAAACCCGATGCGCGCGCTGCCCAATCCAATGGCCTTAGCCCCTGCACAGATGCATCCGCGATAATAACTGATTTTCCATCTTGTCTCAGCCCCGCCGCGATTATCCCGCAAGTATCAGCATTCACACCTTTGCTAATAGGTGGATCAATTGCCACCACAATCCGTTGAAATTCATGCTTTGCGTTAATGGTACGGTTAGTTTCTATTTGCGAGCGCAGCCATAAAGCCCCTTTGGGATCATCAATCAGTTCGCCGTCAATCTCTTGCCGGCCCAGCC
>NZ_JBZXVU010000022.1:0-75179 GCF_058892565.1 Hirschia sp.
TGACCGACAACTTTTTCAGCCAAATCTAAAGCGCCCACTTGCGCCATAGCCCCAACAACATAGGGTTTAAATTCTTGGCGTAGTTGTGTTTCAGTTTTGCTTCTTAAAAACTCTGTCGCAGCATTATCACCACCATTCAACAAAGCCATAGCATCATCAATCGTCATGGAAGAAACCGCAGATACAAATAATTTTTTGGCTTTAGGGGCAGCTTCTTCAGCGGCACGGTTCATTTTTAATTCAAGATCATTCAACGATCCATCCATACCAATGCGGCCCAAAGACTTTTGAACTTTTGCCAATTCGCCAGGAAGTTTTATTTTGATCGCGTCGTCTTCAAAATAGCCATTCGTAGCCGAGACGTGATCAACAACACGTTCCGTACCCACTTTTAAAGCTTCTTTCAAACCAAGGCCAACTTCTTCGGTCGTCACAGGCCCAGCGACCTCGGTGATACCTCCAAATATATTGGCTAAATCTTGATTCCCGTCCGTGACACAGCCTGTCGTCGCGCAGCTCATCAATAGTGCAAATGCAGCTATAATTTTACTCATATTACTTCCCCTTTTGCATTCGATAATGCCACCCCATTAACGTCATCATTTTTCGTCTACTCAAGCATTCTATGCTATCGGACAAAGCGCAAGCCATTTTGCATTGCTGAGGAAATTTACATTTCCCCTTTAAAATGTCTTTGCGCCTATTTAAAAACATCTTTGTTTACCAAACAAATGCCTACACAGCAAAGAATTATACTTCGCCTTAACGGTGTCCATGTATTTGGTGATGATATGAATAACCCGTATATCAACCCCTCGCGTATAGTCCCAACAGCATTCATTGCGCTTTGGACTATGCAGTGCCTAAGCTCTGCCATAGCTGAACCTCCCAGTTTGCATTCGCAACAGGCTGCACAAAATTCTGAAATCATTGATATTATTTCAAATGCGAGTGATCACGATCTTAATTTACTCGTCAAACTAAAGCATCAGCCTCATATTGCAGCGACCCAAATCACCGACAATGGATTTACGCTGTCAATTAGTGGGTTGCTATTGCATCAAGCCAGTATTGATCCACCTACTAACACCTACATTACCAGTGTCGAGGTCAGGTCTGAAACCAATTTACAGTCTAGCAAATTAGAATTTTCAACGCCTAGACTAACGCAAATACGGACTGAAATTTTCAAGAATGCGATTCTTGTATCTGCCAAATTAGCCAACCCCGCTCCTCTAAACTCACACACCGCCGCCCAAAGGCAGCAGCTTTCAATAACTGCGCCTCAGAACACAAGAATCACGCCTCCACAGTCTATCAATCAAGAAAAGCATTTTAGAGATGTTTTCCAATTATCTGCATCCTATTGCATGCAGGCTGAGAAATTATTGTCGGAAGATGCTTGGAATCTCGAAGCCGTAGCCGACCACGCCCTATGCATGACAGCAGATGGTAAACTAGACGAAGCGCAAATTTCAGTGGATCAAATACAGAGTTTTAGTCCCAATAATTGGAAAGCCGCACTCACCGCAGGAGAAATTTTAAGGCTTAAGGGGGATGTCAGCCAAAGTAAGATACAATTTTCTTACGCGATGCAATATGTCGAAAACCCTGAAATAAAAAAGACAATAGCAGACTGGGCTGCCCGCAATTAGCTTTGTTGAGAATTTTGCAGAATGGCGGATCAAAACCTCTAAAAAATCTCCGGCAAATGGGAAACCAAGTGGGGACAACATTGTCCCAAATGCCAGAGAAATTTATAAGATGAACGCAGTCTGTGACATGGGGGGATATCAACTTACAAGTTTGAGATGAGTAAACTCAAAGTTTTGACTGCGTTCACATCAACAATGTAGTCAATGCCAGTTCACACCACAATTAACGCATCATCACACTTACGAGAGCAGCTTACTTTTTTAATCCGTTTTTTTGACATTAAGCACAAAAAAAGCGGACCACATTCATCATGTGACCCACTTCTTCAGGGAGAAAATTGTTATACGCTTAAGCGACTTTGACTTTTTCTACCGCTTCTCCAGCACCCAAGAAGTCACCAATGTGACCCACGCCTTCATAGCCCAATTCCGCTCTTGCAAAATCTGCAATCGTCGGCATCAATTTTGAAATCTGTTCATTACCCAACCCGGCATTTTGTAGGTCGCGTACCATTTGAAAAGCAACAGCAGAGCGTCCACCCGGTGTCTGCTCGATCAAGCGAGCAATAATACCTGTTGCAGCGCCAACATCTACGCCTGATGTCGCTGACAGTGTGCGTGCGCCAGGAATATTTTCAAATACCAATGTCGCAAACTGCGATCCCTGACGGTCTGCAGCATTTAAAACAATCCCAAGAGCCGAACGCGCCATGTCTGAATTTAATTCTGTTTCACCGGCAATGTAATTTACGAATTTCTTCAACATGATCAGCTCTCCTGGCTTTTTCGTTTGTGTTGAAAGCCACCTCAATCCCCATAAGGATCACCCAGCGCCTTCTTTTCCATGAGAGTAATATTGCGTTGCGTATCTTAACAAAAAACGAATCACTTAGTTAAATTTGAAAATTAGCTTCAAATATTTTCTTGTTTAAATACAGTTCATTAATATAGGCAAAAACATCTCACCAAGGCGGAAAACTTTGCCTACCTACAGGACAAGATTGCCTATGTCGGTCAAATTCAATTAACAAAACCAAAACAAAATACACAAAATTAAATGAAGTGCCGCTATCGCCACCAGCAAGTTTAGATGTGCGGTGAAACACCACCATATATTGCAGCAGGAAATTGCTTTAATCTTGCCCACATCTGGTCGCCATAGGAAAAATGCCACCACTCAGTCGGGTTATTTGAAAAGCCAGCCGCATCCATCAACCAATATAGCAAGCGGCGATTTGCCTGCGCTTCCATATCAGACATTGAAGATGGTTCAGACCGTTCAAACCAATCTGTATGGGCATTTTCTGTCAGGTCGTCGAAAATACCGCCCATATAAAGCGGCTGTTTCGTATCAATATAGCGAAGCGTAAGGTCCGTTGCCCCTCCCGTTGCATGAGGCGAAGGCGAAGCCTCCCCTTCACTTGGCGGTGACCAGTATCGCTCAACTTCTTTCATCAAATTTTCTTCTGGAATTTCTGGTCGGTTTTGTCGTAGCCAATTGGGGAACCAGACACCATGAAAATGACGCTGAATAGCCTGCGGTCTCCATCCATCAAAAAGATATAGCTCTAAACCAGCCTCTTTAATTTGAGCATTAATATCCAGCAGCCGCATCGCCACACCTTCACGCAGATACAGCTCTTCAATCGCACCGGGTACTTTTTCAAAATAAGGTGGGTTATTGGGCGTGAAATAATGGTTGTCTCCCGCAATTCCCTTGCTGCGTACATCCACCATTCCTTCATTAAACGCAGGATTTTGCGTCTCGATAGCAACTTCTTGGCGAAAGCCCTGCTTTAATGCATTCACCGGCGCAAAAGCTGGAATGGCACGCCCTTTAAGGGCCAGAATATCTACATTAGGCATATCACAGCTCTCAACTTACTTTTCTACTGAAACCGGATCTTACTCAATGCTCTTCCAGTTTGCGCACTTCATATCCTGCAATCGGGAAATGGCAAATCACACCGCCCGTTTCATCAGTTTCACGCCCAATAATCACCTGTTCCGGTGACAGCGCCAACAATTCCCCAGACACAGCAACACACCCATAATCTACAGGTGTCACTTTTACATAATCTCCAATTTGTACGCCGGGTAAAAGTAAAGTCGTCACAAAGGGCAATTCTGGAAATGTATCAAAAGCATGATCCAACGCTTCCTGTTCATCGGAATCCTCGCTCAATCCATGCCCAAATGCATGTATCCGTTCCATCCATTCACAAACATTGCGATATGGGTACAGCAATGAGGAATTCAGCGGGCTTTGTGCCAATGACCACAAACAATGATAGACCGAAAAATCAGCTATCGACGGCTCATCCCCAAACATAAAGGCATTGTCGATCCAGTTGTTAAATTGGTTTAGATAGGAAGTCAGAAAACTCAACGCCGCTTCAGGCGTTAATTTTAATTTGGTCGACCCTTTAAAAAGAGCCGCCCTGTCTTTTTTAAAAGCCGCAGCTTTCCCGGGACTTATACGCTCAATTGTATCGGCAATCGCTTCAGGACGCATATTCAATGTCCGGCAAACATCCACAAGCTGAGTGTCCGCCCATTCTGCCACCCGCTCGGCCACAAAACCATGAGCGAACAAAGTCTCATCAAACGCATGATCTGCCAATGTTTTGGAGATAAGATGCGTATCGCAATAAATATTTGAATCAATCTGCAAAACAGGGGTGCGTCTATATCCGCCCGTTAAAAGATCCAATCTTGGGCGAGGCAAAATAGGCTCAATTTGAACGGATTGCCATTCCAGTTTCAAATATCCCATTAAAACCCGCACTTTTTCCGCAAAAGAAGAGGCAGGATAATGATGAAGAAATATAGCCATATCCGACCCTTCGCACTGATCGTCCCCACACAGCTTGTTCTAGTCAACAACAAATAATCGAGACGCGAATCTCTTCCCACGCATTGAATGTGACACACAAAATTAGAAAAGGTCTAGTTTTTCAATTGGCCTTGAAGGTATTTACCCACCGTAATTTGGCCTTTGTTTGAGTTTTTGCCACACAAAAGCAACAATAAATGATATTATGAAAGATGAAGCCACAAAATACCTAGGGGAAACACAATGAAATACCTGAACTTCTTCTTCCGCGAAGGATCTTCAATAATGTTTTCAATATATCTCGTCATTTTTGCTTTGACAGATATCACATTACTACCCTTAGGAACTGAAGCAGCAGGCATGTTCGCAGTCGCGATTGTTTGTCTTATATATCTTTCTCTTCAAAGCGGTATGGCAGCCTATTCTAGCGTTGGAAATGACAGGCCTATTTTTGATTTCTTCTTTTCTTTGGCCCCGCTTTTTACGCTTTTGATGATTGCTGTTCTATCGGTCGTCGGCGCAACAACACTCAGCACATTTGAATCCCTTTCAATGTGGCTCGCTTTTGCCATCACAATGATGGATGTCGTTTTTAACACACAGGTTATTTTTAAAATGAACAGACTAGCGACAGATATGGTGCAAATGAGGTAAGAGCTAGTTTGCTCTTCTCAATCATCAGGTGTCTGGGCATTTTGCCATGATCTTCAAATCCATATTCATTCCATTATGCGCAATGATGTTTGTCTTAAGCGCATGCTATGACGAAGACAGTGGAAATGAATCTTCTCCTGAGGTCGTGAATGAAAAGCCCAATCCAGTTCAAAACACGGCGTCTAAATCTATCGACCATGACAATCATGGACGCCCAAAAACCTATAAACTGATTGGGCAAAAAGCGCCTGTTTTTAGCACCACATCATCACAAGGTGAAACCATCAGTTCAGCCGATCTTGAAGGGCGCTGGACAGTCGTCAATTTCTGGGGGCTTTACTGTCACGACAGCCTCAATGACGCCAAATATGCAAACGCCTTAAAAACCGCGATAGATCAAGACCCTGACCTGAACTATCTTTCTATTCATACTGCACCAATGGAGAAACAACTCTCCACACCCTTTGGAAAATGGGGCGCGATAGAAACATTTTTCCAAGACAAAGGATATGATGAATACCCTGTCGCGCTGGATATAGATGCCGAGATCCGTGACATATTCAACATCGAATGGACACCAACCTATCTCTTGATCGGGCCAGACCTAACCATTGAAAGTTTTCGTACTGATTTTTCTGTAGACTCTAAAAATGGTATAAAAGACTTCATCAAAAAAATTCAAAATATCAAAAAGAAAAAAACCGACCAAAGCGCCCGCCCTTCCGTTGTTGAACAAGCATATAACGCCGCCCCAGCCGCCACCATTTCCAGCGCTGGCGTCGCGGGTTTATCAAGCCAGACTCCCTTTGATATGTGGGCGATACAACAAGCATTTGATGGATATGATGTGCGTGCAGTGCGCATTGAAACACCGCAAAAAGACTTAGAGACCTATGAAATCTACAATGAGCAAGAGCTTGTTATGCTGATCAGTCCGGATGAAACCGGAGATTGGGTTGGAGATGCAACAGCAGTCACACCCGAGTTTAAAGGTCCACTTGGAGAAACCATCGGCGTGTCCCGTCTTGGTGACATACCCAAAGATATTCTTGGAAAATGCGAGCACGAAATTGGTTTTTATAAAAATGCGCTAACCTGCCGCTCGGACAATATTTCACGATTTGCACGCATATTTGAAATTCCTGATAATTACGCCACTTCATCTGGCAATATCCCAAGCGAAGTGCGCCAAGCATCCAAACTTATCGGTCTCAGATTCATTCCTGATAATCGCGTTTTTTAAACCGATTATTTAAATGGTTGAACAATCAAGCGTCCCAGATACTGATCGTTTTTAGTCTGGAATTCCACTTGCCCTATTTGTGCATTATCGACGTTTGAAAATGACGCGCGATAAGTTCTGAACATCTTATCCCAGACGGAGAGAAAGAACCCGTAATTTGAATCGCTCTGAGATCTCTCAGTCGAATGATGCACACGATGCATTGCGGGCGTAACAATCAAGAGCCTAATAATGCGATCTAACCATTTAGGCAGTAAAATGTTAGCGTGGTTGAACAAAGCACTCACATTCAGCACAATTTGGAACCAGAAAATCGTCACTGGCGGCACACCAAGGACACACACAATCAACACTTTCCAGCCAAGTGAAATCAGTATTTCTAAAGGATGAAAGCGAAAAGCAGTCGACACATCCACATCTGGATCAGTGTGATGCACACGATGCAATCGCCATAAAAATGGAATTTTATGGGTCAAAAAATGCTGAAACCAGATAGCTAAATCCAGTGCTAGAAAACAGATAATGAACACGATCCAATATGGCCATTCTTGCACCATATTGAACAAGCCAACGCCCTGCTCACCCGCCCAAATGGCAATTGCCGCTAGCCCTAAAGGCAGTGCTAATTTCACCAAGACATTGCTTAAAACCACAAGGCCAAAACTGCCCGTCCAGCGCTGCAAACGGGTGAGCTTTCTTTTGCGATCTGGGAAGTACATCTCCAGCAGAGCAAAGATTGCAAATGCACCTAAAAAGCTAGCTAGGCGAAGTATGGTTTCAAAATTTTCCATGCTTTCAACGTATTCATTTTAACCGACCTCTACAATGAGGCTTTTACCTCGCTTTAGTTTACGACATGGTGTGTAGATGCCATTGTTTGATTCGCTCCGTAAATCTGAACTGCCTCGTGTCCTGGAATTTTTCGCAGGCGGTGGTTTTGCAATTAAGGGCTTAGAAGACAGTTTTCATTGTGTTTTTGCTAACGACAATGATCCACTCAAGTCCCGAACTTACACAGCGAATTTCGGCCCAACTCATTTTGACACCAGTGATGTGTGGACGTTGGATGCTAATCACATTCCCAATGCTGAATTAGCATGGGCATCATTTCCTTGTCAGGACATATCCATCGCTGGGTCACGCAAAGGCCTAAACGCGCCCCGCTCCAGCGCATTCTGGGGGTTTTGGCGCCTCATTGAAGCAATGGCAGATGATAAACGCGCGCCCCAAACACTCGCACTCGAGAATGTGGCCGGCCTCATCTCATCCCGTCGTGGACGCGATTTTACAACCGTCATCGAGACACTCGCTGATGCTGGATATCGTGTGGGTGCCATGGTTATAGACGCGGCTCTTTTTAGCCCGCAATCGCGCAAACGATTATTCATTATCGCTCATAAAGGCCGCATACCCGAAGGGTTGGAAGCAAATCATCCTGATCCAACCTACCACCCTCAAAATCTTCAGAAAATTGTCGCGCAGATGGACCCAACATGCCGTATGGCATGGACATGGTGGCAACTGCCTCACCCCCAAGAGAGATCCATTCAGCTTGAAGACATACTCGACCGTAAAGTGCCTGAAAACGCGTGGAGATCTCCAGAGGCCACGCAAAAATTAATCGAGCAAATGTCACCTGCGCACCGCGCTAAATTTGATGCCGCATTGAAACAGAAAAAATGGCGTGCCGGAGCAGTTTATCGCCGGATACGGGTCGAAGATGGAAACAAAATTCAACGTGCAGAAGTGCGATATGATGGCCTCGCAGGATGCCTTAGAACAGCTGCTGGAGGATCATCCAAACAATTGCTGATGATTACCCATAACGGAGAAGCGCGCCTAAGGGCATTGAATGCACGAGAAGCTGCCCGTTTGATGGGACTAGACGACACTTATATTCTGCCAGAAAAAGAAACACCCGCGCTTCAAGTCATTGGTGACGCGGTCAGCGTGCCCGTTGTCAATTGGTTATCGGAAAATCTGCTAAAAAAGCTTGTTCTACGCCCATCTCGATCATAAAATTCAAATCATTATGAAATGGTTTGAGATCCCCCACCCATCTGGCCCTGTTCATGCATAGATAAATTAGACAAATTCACTGAGATTATTTCGGCGAATGCGCAAAAACATTGTACAACGTCTTTCAGCATACGCCCAACAGGCTTATATCAGTCTAAAAGTACACTATTTTAAGAGATTCATCTGACCATGCTTCACATCTCGACACAAAAACTCATCGAGAAACTCCTCGAACGCACCCTATCTGGGACGATTGATTGGAAAGAACGTGTGCCCGATGGTGTGATTCTGGAAACAGAAGGTTATGTCGTTGAGCTAACCGCGTCTCCAGCCAATGTTAAACTTTCACAAGTCTCTGGTCGTCTACTCGAAGATGTCACGCATGAAGTTTTAGAAAGTACGCTCAATCAAGCTGGCCGCGATTATGCCAGCATCGTTGTCGAGCTTGCCGGAGAAGCTGACCGCTATGCCAAAGGCACTGAGCAAGCAATCGCTTCAATCCTTGACGCCGTTGAATCTAGCAATACGCCAGTCCTAAAATCAGGACCATCTTTCCTCGGTCAGCCCAAAACTGAAGTCCCAGCAACTGAGGCTGAAGAAGCAAACACTGAAGCAGAAACCGTTTCATCCGATTCTGATCCATCAACAGAAGCTGGAATGAACGCAGCTATTGTTAAAATGGTCGCCGAAATCAACGGCCCACCTGCAGGTGAAGAGTTGGATGAATTGGAAAATTCTCCAGAAACTGAAGCTGACGAGGAGCCAGCAGAAAGAGAGCAAGAAGAGCCAATTGCCGAAGTTGAAGCTGAGCCTGTTGTTGAAAGTGAAGAGGTCGAGCTTACACCTGAAAATGCGGAAGCTTTGCTTGCTGAAGGTCTACCTGAAGAACCTTCTATTGATGAAATAGAAAACATCGAAGAACAAATAGAAGAAGATATTCCAGAGTTCAAAACTCACATTGTTGAAACACCAGCTTCAGGCATTGCAGCTGGAAGCATGGCAGCGGCAGCGGCTGCAGCCGCGCTTGCTCAATCCACAGCAGATGAAACAAGCGAAACTGAAGATAATACAGACGAAATCACTTCAGATGAAACTCATGCATCTGAAAACGATGATGATTTATCAGCTGATACACCAGAAACGCTTCCAGAGCTTCCAGACATACGTGACATTGATGAGCTAGAAACAGCTGTAGAGGATGAAGCTGATACGGTTGAGGCTGAAGCAGAAATCGAAGAAACAGAAGCTTCAATAGAAGAAATTCTTCCTCCACCGCCGCTTGATCTGGAACCCACAGAAAAAACGCTAGACTCTGATACGTTGGAAATAGACCTTCCAGAATTGGAAGATGAAATTCAACTTGATGACATCGAAGAAACAGTGATTGCTGAACCGGAAGCCGATTTCAACAAACCTGCGACGAACGACCATTTCCAGCCATTTGCCAAGAGAAGTGCTGAAATAGCCGAAGACGCCGCAGAAGACGAAGTCGAACCGGCTACCGCATTCGAAGATGACATGCCACCTGCGCCCAAAGCACTGCCGCAAGTTGATGAAGAATTGGATGCTTTAGACATTGAACAACAAGCAATTGAACTTGAAGTCGCAACACACACTACGGCACCAGAAGCTCTTGAAGCCCCACCAACACCAGAGGCTCCAGAACAAGAACCGCAAATGATTGAGGAAGCAGCAGCATCTGCCAAAATCGAAGATGCGCCTGTTGAGCCCAAACCTGCGACGCCTGCTCCACTTGGATTTACATTTAAAAATAAAGTGACAGCCACAGGACTAACAATAGGCCGCAATATCGGGACTTTAATTTCAGGCGTCCCAGAGGATATTCGTCAACGCGCTGATGACCATGAACGTATGGTTCGGTTGCAAACTGAAAAAGCACAAGCTGAAGAGCGAGCAATCAAAGCAAGAAAAGCAGCGGAAGATGCACGTAAATCTTCAGTTGGCTTTAAATCCTGGTCTTAGAATAATCACGCAAATAAAAGCCTGCTATAATTAATAAATGTAGCAGGCTTAATTTATGTTTTTTAAGTTTGGTCCTATGGACGGCAATTACGAGGCAATAAATACCCTGTAAGCTGGTTATCGACCATAACAGCTTCAGCATCCAGACATGCACGCGGCGGCGGACCACTTTCAACCCGCATAAAACGACCAGATACATTCATCCAGTCTTCGCGCTTAACATCACTTAACGCATCCATAGATTCGACACCACCAGCTTCGCGCGCAATGCACAAATATTGATTATTCTTTGCTGTCTGCAAAACAAAAGCCGTCAAACCCTCATCACGAGATTGCATTGCAGTCACCATAGCTTTGCGTGATGCGCCGTCGCTTATCTCGTCCAATGCTCTGAAACAAGCATCAGATTCTATTGCATATATACCTATCTCTTTGGTCCAGTTTGAATTCGCTGCTTCATCAACAGATTCAGATGGTGCCTCTGCTTGAGTTTCACCTTTATAAACACACCCGTGATAACTCACATCATCGTGAAAGACGGTAATAGATCCACGAACAGGTTCATTGGCTTGTGCATTCACACACTCTCCCGCCCGAATAGAAATCGTCATTGCCTCCAACACAAATGAGTCAGCTCCATCACTTTTTTCAGGTGCGCTGATTTTGGCTTCTATCTCTGGCAATCCCAAACGTTGAAAAACAAACCATCCATTGTTTAGCTCTAATCTCCAGAAAGGCTCCTGACCTGCTGCATAGAATGGAGGATCAACAACCCAATTGGATGTATCCAGAACAACATCCTCCGCCTCTTCAGGCATCGCCAGCTCAAGCGTTTCGGGAATGACATATTGAGGAGAACCAACTTCAGATTCAGTTACATCGCTTTCATTCTCGTCTATTTTATCTGCTCCATTGTCACAAGCAGACATCATCAAGACAAAGGGCAAAACCGTCACTAGAACGATATTCCGTTTTTCACGCAGACACTTCATTGATTGGTCCTGAATCCCATTCTCAATTTTGGCCTCGAAAGACTTCAAGCCAATGTAATAACCACTCAACCAAGAAGGTAAATGATTAAATCCCTAAATGTCGGCAATGTCCGTGAAAGATCACATAATCTCATGCTTCAAACCGACTGATAAATCTGCCGCTCAGAATCAAGCAGCTTCCCTTAAATACATTCGACATAGAAAATGTAATTGTGAAGAGATTAAAATAAATAAATACTTACATTTCTCAGTTTAACTTCAGCAAAGCACGTTTCTCATTAAATCTGAGTCCGCCTGATACGATGAAACTAGTCTGAAAAAGTTGAAATACAATCCCTGACCAATGCTATCCTTTAATGCGCAATAGCAAGTGCTGGCCCATGGTCTGAGCGCAATAAAGTACGGCTAACACCCCCAAAGATCAGCTCTTCAACTCGGGAATGTCCAAAAGCACCAGCAACCAATATACCCGCCCCTTCGTCTTTGGTGAGTTTAAGTAGTCCATCCGCAACTTCACCAGAAAATTCACGAACTGTCATGGGTATATTCCGCACTTCAAGCCATTCGCGAACAATTGAGGTATTCTCTGGGCCATCCATATCTTGAGGATCAATACGATCAATATTTTGAGCAATTACGACGCGGTCTGCGCTACAAATAACACGTTCATGCAAAGCAACTGCCCGCGCGGCTTCAGGACTTCCATCCCATGCGATAACGATCGTTGAAATGTCAGGATCTTTATCTGTTCCAGCTATGATAACCGGTTGGCGACGTGACATTAATGTATATTCAAATGCAGAACCATACGGGCCACTGGCACGGCCACAATCATGGGGAAAAACCAATGCAGCCGACAATATAGCTGCCGCTCCAAATTCCTGCTCTGGTAAACCTTCAATATGACGTACAAATGCCATTTCAGGATCCATTTTCTCGGACGCGCAAATGGCTTTAAAATTCTTTTCTAATTTTTCGCGCGTATTTTGCTGTGCCTCTTTCACACCTTGAAGAACTTGCGCGCTGCTAGGCATATAAAGCCCCACTCCCGCACCAGTCATTAACAACGAACCTGCTGGGTCTGGCATTGCAGAAATACCTTGGACTTTGGTTTTAAGTCGCTTTGCCAATCGGCAAGCCAAAACACTTGCTTCAGTCATTGCTTCAGCACCCTCAGTCAGGGTCAGAAATACGCTCATAACATACCCTCCAGATCATAAATTGTTTACAGAAAGAAAAATCCTTTCTTTCTGTGTGGATTTAAACACAAATATTGATCTATGAACACAGTTCCTTTGTCGCAATCTCCCATTTAAGACAAAAAAACCGAGTGTCAAAAGTGACACTCGGTTTCTTCACGATACTCTGGGGGAGAGTATCAGGGGTGCTGGTATGTGTTACTTACCAGCGGGAGGAAAACGTTCGTAGAAGGTTTGTCCCTTTGTCGCCATTTCACGTAGCATGGCTCCAGGACGGAAACGCTCACCATATGCATCTGCTAAACGGTCTGCTTCAGCTACAAAAGCAGCTACGCCCCATTTAAGGTCAATGTATGAAACCGCTCCACCTGTGTAAGGCGCAAAGCCCCACGCAAGGATAGATCCGACATCACCATCACGCGCATCAGTGATAACACCCTCTTCAAAACAACGTGCAACTTCAACGCTTTGGCGAACCAGAAGACGATTAATAAGTTCTTGGCGCTCTTCAAGAGACACTTCTGTTGTTTTGACTTCGATTTTCTCAGACAAGCCTTTCCAAATTTGTGAAGGCTTACCTTTTTCATCATAGTCATAATAACCTTTACCGGCTTTGCGGCCGACACGGTCTTTTTCTTCAACAATCCAAGCTGTCAGAGCACCTAACGGATCGGCATTGTAATCAACACCCTCTGCAGCTGCCATCTGACGACCAATCTTAAGCCCTGTATCAAGTCCAACACTATCAGACACTTCAAGTGGGCCCATAGGCATACCAGATTGGCGTCCAACATTCTCAATGATAGCTGGCGCAATACCTTCACTCAGCATTGTGATGCCTTCATGCGTGTAAGTACTGAAACAACGCGATGTGTAGAAACCACGGAAGTCATTAACGGCAACAGGAGTCTTCTTGATCTTAAGCACATAGTCGATTGCTTTAGCCAAAGTCTCTTTAGACGTTTTCTCACCCATGATAATTTCAACAAGCCCCATTCTCTCAACAGGTGAGAAGAAGTGGATACCGATGAAATTGTCAGGACGCGATGACGCTTCAGCAAGGCCTGTAATCGGCAATGTTGATGTGTTTGATCCCATCACGGCTGTTTCAGCAATTTGTGCTTCACAATCAGCCGTAATCTTGGCTTTCAGCTCTGGGTTTTCATACACAGCTTCAATGATCAGTTCAGATCCTTTAAGCTGGTCATAGTCTGTTGTGGGAGTAATCAACGCAAGAAGAGCATCCGCTTTTTCTTGTGTCATCTTACCGCGACTAACGGCTTTATCGACGATACGTTTTGAATAATCCTTACCGCGATCAGCTGACTCTTGAGACACATCCACAAGAATAGTTGGAATACCAGCAGCTGCTTGAACATAAGCAATACCAGCTCCCATAAGCCCCGCACCCACGACACCAACTTTGTTGATTTCGTATTTTGGAACGCCTTCTGGACGTGATGCACCTTTGGATAGGTCTTGCAAGGATTGGAACAATGTCCGCACCATGCCTTGGGCTTCTGGTGTCGCAACTGTTTTCGCGAAGTAACGGCTCTCAACTTTGATCGCCAGGTCCATCGATAATTGTAGACCTTCATACACACATGAAAGAATGTTTTTCTGTGCTGGATAGTTACCGTGAGTCTCTTTAACGATCATGGCATTACCCATCATCAAGACTTGTGTCGCCATTGGGTGCTGGTTTGGAATTCCGCCCGGCACTTTAAACTTAGGCTGATCCCAAGGCGCAACAGCTTTGGGGTTTGCAAGAACCCACTCAGTCGCTTTTTCAACAAGCTCAGCAGTTGGCGCAGATGCGTGACACACGCCCATAGAAACAGCTTCAGCCGCTTTCATTGTCTTACCCTGAAGAAGATAAGGTGCAGCAGCTTGAATTCCCATCAAACGCGGAAGACGCTGTGTACCACCACCACCTGGTAGCAAACCGATTTTGCCTTCAGGAAGCGCAATGCGTAGCTTTGGTTGATCATCAGCAATAATACGGTAGTGACAAGCAAGAGCCAGTTCCAAACCGCCGCCCATCGCCAAACCATTAATCGCAATCGCAACTGGCTTGCCGCATGTTTCCATTTCACGGAAAAGCTTGTTAATGCCGAAAGCCATGTTGAAAACTTCGGCTTTTTCCTCTGGCGTCTCAGCTTTACTTGCTAATGCCAAAAGACCTGTCATCTCACCAAGGTCAGCACCCGCACAGAAGCCGGACTCTTTTCCTGATGTAAAAACAAGACCTTTAATCGCGTCGTTCTCTGTGACTTCTTTGACAATCGCAGCAATATCTTCATTTGCCGCTCGCGTCAGTGTGTTCATAGAACGCTCAGGTGCATCAAACTTTGCCAACGCAACGCCGTTATCACCTATCTCGAAGGAGAATTGTGTTAAATTCATAGCTGTGTCTCCTTTAAACGCGTTCAATAACAGTTGCAGTACCCATTCCGGCACCGATACATAGAGTTACAAGAGCTGTTTCTTTGTCAGAACGCTCAAGCTCATCAACCATAGTTCCAAGGATCATCGCACCTGTTGCACCCAGCGGGTGACCCATGGCGATTGCCCCTCCATTCACGTTCATTTTATCATGTGGAATGTTGAAATGTTGCATCATGCGCAGAACAACAGCAGCAAAGGCTTCGTTCAACTCGATCAAGTCGATGTCGTTAATGTCCATTTTCAGCTTGCCTAGAAGCTTCTCAGTCACATCTACAGGACCAGTCAACATGATTGTAGGCTCAGAACCGATAGAACAGAAACCTTTCATGCGTGCACGCGGCTTAAGGCCAAGGCGTTCACCCATTTCTTTTGTCCCAATCAAGACACCAGCCGCACCATCAACAATACCTGATGAGTTACCAGCGTGGTGAACATGGTTCATTTTTTCAATTTCAGGGTAACGCGAAAGCGCCACAGCATCAAAGCCCATTTCTCCCATCATCTGGAAGCTTGGGTTAAGGCCAGAAAGGCCTTCCATCGTCGCATCCGGACGCATGTGCTCATCATGGTCTAGCAAAATGCCGCCCATTTGGTCTTTCACTGGGATAATAGACTTCTTAAAGCGTCCCTCTTCCCATGAACGGGCCGCACGTTTCTGACTTTCTACCGCATAAGCATCACAGTCTTCACGCGAAAAACCGTATTTCGTGGCGATAATGTCGGCTGACACACCTTGGGGCACAAAACGAGTTCCGATCGCTGAAATCGGGTCTACAGGCCAAGCTCCGCCATTTGATCCCATCGGCACACGAGACATCGCTTCAACACCGCCTCCAATCGCCATATCCGCTTCACCGGACATAACTTTAGCAGCAGCCATATTACAGGCTTCCAGTGCTGATGCACAGAAACGATCAACCTGCACACCAGCAACTTTTTGATCATATCCAGCATTCATCACTGCGATACGCGCAATATCAGAACCTTGCTCACCAATGGGAGCAACACATCCGAATATGGCGTCATCAACTTTTGATGTATCCAAATTATTACGGTCGCGAATTGCTTCTAGAACTTGTGTCGCTAAAGAAAGCGACGTTGTTTCATGCAAGGAACCATTCTTGCCTTTTCCGCGCGGAGTTCTGACCGCGTCAAAAATATATGCATCTGGCATTCTTGTTTTCTCCCGTGTGTGGCGGCTTCCCGCCACGAATTAGAAGTCTAATATGAGTAGACGTAGTTATTATTTATCCGATTAGAATTGCGCTTCTTCTAGCAAGAAGAGAGGCTCAGCACCGGTTTTTACTTTTACCAGATGCGCCGCAACGTCAGGCAACATGCGTTCAACAAAATAACGCCCTGTCGCTAGCTTTTCTGCATAAAAACTATCGCCTGAATCTTTCTTAGCGAGTGCAGCTTTCGCCATGCGCGCCCACATATACGCAAATGCTGTATATCCAAAGATGTTCAGATAGTCATGAGATGCTGCCGCTGCATTATCTGGGTTTGTCATCCCGTTTTGCATCAACCACATTGTTGCTTCTTGAAGCTGACCTTTAGTCGTTTTCAAAGCATCAATATAAAGCTTCATGTCTTCGCTGTCGTTTTCTGCAATAAATGCATCCATCTCAGCATTGAAGGTCATGATGGCGCGACCACCTTTTGATGCAAGCTTACGACCAACTAGATCAAGCGCTTGAACACCATTGGTTCCTTCATAAATCAACGCAATACGGCAATCACGCACAAATTGCTCCATGCCCCACTCTCTAGTGAAACCAGAACCACCGTGGATTTGCATCGCGTCGATACAGCCTTTAAGGCCTTTATCTGTTAGGAATGCTTTGATAACAGGTGTCAGCAAGCCCATATAATCGCCGGCTTTTTCACGTGTTGCTTCATCTTCTGCGCGATGCTCAAGGTCATTTTGCAAAGACGTCCACAATGAGAATGCTCGCGCACCTTCATTGAATGCTTTTTGATCCATCAACATACGGCGCACATCAGGGTGGACAATCACTGGGTCAGCCGCTTTCTCTGGCGCTTTCACACCAGATACTGAACGTCCCTGAATACGATCTTTGGCAAAATCAACCGCATTTTGATAAGAGATCTCTGATTGTGCGAGACCTTGCATACCAACACCCAGACGCGCAGCATTCATCATCACAAACATTGTGCGCATGCCTTTATTTGGCTCACCCACGAGATAACCCGTCGCGCCATCATAATTCATCACGCATGTCGCGTTTCCGTGGATACCCATTTTCTCTTCTAGGCCACCACATCCACATGCATTGCGCTCACCTGGGTTTCCATTTTCATCCAGAATGAATTTCGGCACGATAAATAGAGACACACCTTTAATGCCTTCAGGCGCGCCTTCAATTTTAGCCAACACAAGATGGATAATATTGTCAGTGAAGTCGTTTTCACCACCAGAAATCCAGATCTTCTGACCCGTGATTTTATATGTACCATCAGCTTGGGGTGCAGCTTTGGTTTTCATCAAACCAAGGTCAGTCCCACAATGTGGCTCGGTTAGGTTCATCGTACCTGACCACTCACCCGACACCATTTTAGGAACATAAGTTTCTTTTTGCTCTTGTGAACCACCAGCGACAATCGCTGAATAAGCTCCATGAGTTAGGCCTGGATACATTGCAAATGCCATGTTTGCAGATGACATCATTTCGCTAATGGCACTATCTAGCACATAAGGTAGACCTTGGCCGCCAAATTCAGGGCTAGCTGAAAGTCCAGTCCATCCACCTTCAGCCATAGCTTTATAGGCCTCAGGAAAACCATCCGGTGTTTTCACGCTTCCATCAGCGTTACGGATAACACCTTGTTGATCTCCAACCATGTTCAACGGGTGCAGAACTTCTTTAGAAAATTTCGCACCTTCATTCAAAATAGCGTCAACAAGGTCTTCTGAAAGCTCAGAAAAACCTGACAGATTATTATAAGATTCAATGTTCAAAACATCATTTAAAATGAAGCGCATATCGCGCACGGGAGCATCATAACGAGGCATAATATCACCTGTATTGGGAATAGTGGTTTAGGTTTATTTGTATACGCAAAAAGACGATTTCAGCTATTCTGCGGCTTCGGCATTTTTGAAAATCCGGTCACGTTCTTGCAACAGCACTTCTTTGCTTGGTTTAGCTAAATGATCATTGATCGCTTTCATGTGCTCTTTGATTTGAACAAGCGCACCGTCAATATCACGCCGTTGTTTCTCTAGCTTTTTCACTTGATCTTGATAGCGCTCCAACATGCGTTCCATCTGAACACGTGGGCCTTCCAAGTTATACACGTCTAGCAATTCTCGAATTTCAGCGAGTGAAAAACCGATATTTTTACCTTGTAAAATCAATTGCAGACGACCACGATCTTTATAAGAATAGACGCGGTGCATACCATTACGTGTGGGGTGTAGAAGATCCTTGTCCTCGTAAAAACGAAGTGCTCGCGGCGTAACTTCAAACTCCTTGGCGAGCTCGCCAATGCTGTATGAACGCATAATTTTCTCCCGATTGCTGCCTATTTTAGAATGGCTTATATGCAATTAAATATACCTACCCCTTACGTGAACGTCAAGTATTTTCTGCTGCAGTGCGACATTTTTAGCAAAAATTTACTTATCGTGAAGAAAACACTGAAAATTCTGCCTAGTTAACCAATCCATTAACTCCCCTTTAAGCAAAAGCATCGCATCTAAGAGATTGGGTATAATTTGCCGGAGTTCATTAACTCTGCGTTAGTATAATAAGACTGGAGCCAAGGATGGGGCATGCACCTTGGAGCGTTAAAGGAATAGATCCTAAAGCTCGCGCGAAAGCTAGAGAACACGCTCAACGAGATGGCATAACTCTCGGAAGTTATTTGAACCGCCTTCTATTAGAAGACAGCGGATCCAATGATGGTGAAAAATCCCACTCCCCTTTAAACTCCATACTTCGCGGCGAAGCACCACCTGAGCGCGTTTCCGAAGTAGCCAGCACACTCGAAGAAATTTCCCGTCGCATGAATGCAGGTGAAAACCGCTCAACGCAGGCATTGGCCGGCGTTGATCAATCCATGCTTACGCTTTTGAATCGCCTTGAATCGACTGAACGGGCAACAGCTGGCATGGCAAGCCGGTTTGATGGTGCCCTTGATGATATGCGCGCAACGCATGCATCCTTAGAAGAGCGTCTAGATTCAGTGAGCCGCAAAGATAATTCGCGCCGCATGCTAGATGCCATGCGTGCTTTAGAGGGTGCACTCACAAAGCTTTCTAAACAGGTTCACGACACAAAAGATAAAGTCGCGACAGAACACGATAACCTTCGCGAAGAAGTCAATCGCGGCGTGTCACACCTTTCCAAAGAAGTCGATAACATCACGCGACGCGTGGATGAGAGCACACGCAGATTTGATGACACTTCCAGTCGTTTGGACCGTTTCGAGCGCACTGCTGATGATCGCCTACGCGATGCTTTAGGCCGCACAGAGACAGCGCTTGATGTCGCCCGTGCGCAATCTCGCAAAGCTGAAGAACGCTTCAATTCATTAGAAGACAAAGTCAGCGAAACACAGCGCAAAGCAGACTCAGCGCTAGCGACATCTCAAAATTCATTCAATGATCTGCGCGAAAGCCTCAAATCATTTGCATCTCACACAGATAGCAAACTTGATGAAGCGATATCGACTGCGGACACTGCGCTTTCTACCGCACAAAGAAACTCAAGCGAAATTTCAGCAGAAGTCACCAAACGCAATAATGAGCTCGCTGAAAAACTTTTTGGCAGCATTAATGACGTCGAGCAGCGTATAGCTGCGGCTCAGCAAAATGTGACTTCCATGTTTGCGAAGGTTTCAGACGTTGGCGCAAAAGCTGAAAAAGCTGAACGTTCAGGCAAGTCATCTGAAGAAGCCTTGGCAACACTTCAGGCAGCTATGGAGCGCATCAATGAACGCGTATCAGCTGCTGAAGAAAACAAAGCGAACGCAATCACTGATCTTGAAAAATCATACAGCACGCTGGATGAGCGACTTGACGAAGTGCAGCAAAAAATCGGCGATTCCACCAATATCCGCGAAGAATTTGAAGCAAAACTAGCCTCCATCGCTGATGATTTCTCCAAATCTTTGGAAGACACGCGCACAGAAATGGCCCAAATCAGTAGCCAAAGCGCTGCGGGGAATGAAGGCGGCAATGCGATTGAAGCTCTGCAACAACAGATGGATGCGGTTCACTCTGAAATAGCCGCAGCTGAAGAGCGTCAATTAAACGCTGTAGAGCTCATCACTGGTCAGTTTGAACGCCTTTCTGAAGCATTGGACCAGCGCTTACACGCAGTTGAAACGAACAAATCAACGAATGTTGGTGTTCTGGCCGAGCAAGTCGGCAAAATTGCTGGGCACATGGAAGAGCGTCTGGAAGCAACAAACAAAAAGATTGATGACACAGAGCGTCGCAGCGCTGAGGCAATCGAACAAGTCGGCGAACATGTTGCTCGTGCAACAGAGCGTCTCCAAGCTCGCAATGAAGAAACTTTCGACAATATCTATGAAAAAATAGACGAAGTTTCTAAATCCACGCGCCAGCACCTTTCATCAACAATGGAAGATATTGAAAAACGTTTGCGAGATGCAAGAGAAGAAGCCGAGCGCATCGTGTCCCCTGTTCAAAACACAGTATCCTCACTCGCTAAGCGCATCAACAACATGTCGTCTGGTGGTAATGATGACATTGACTTTGAAGATGACTTTTCTTCAGACATCGCGCCACCTCCGCTACCGTCTGCAGACTTAGAAGACGATCAAACAAATCACTTCAGTAATGATTCCGGTATACTTGATGACTTCATCGATGCTGTAGAAATGCCAGAAACTGATGCCTCATCAACAATAGACGATTTTGAAGAAAACACGACTTCACCACCCGTGTTTGAAGATGAATACACATCCTCAAGCGCCTCTGAAGGTGGCATTAAAGACGATGAAATCGCAGATATCGCTTATAATGCCCGTAAAGAATTTGCTGCAGAACTCGCTGAGCAGCGTGCTGAACTGGAAGCAGAAGAAGAATTATTCCGTCAAAATGATGATGCTGTCGAAGAATTTGCAATTAATTCACAGTCTGCATTTCCTATCTCTGAAGACGAAAACCTATTTTCCGGTGACGCTGAAACAGATGCTTTCACATCTTCACTAGAACTTGAATACGAAACAGAATTGCCAGTTGATAGCCCTGCCTATCACATGCGGTCTGATGAGGGGCTTAATGATGACCCTTATGCACGCGCCAGCAATAATAGCTCTGAATTTCTAAATAGCGCACGCCAAGCCGCCAAAGAACGTGGAACCACTAACCGTGCTATCGTGACGGGCAATGACGAACGCAAAAACAACAAACTTCCAATGGTTGCCGCTGGTGTTTTAGCGGCTGCTGTCGTTGGCGGCGCAGGCATGGTTGCAATGCGTGGAAAGCATGTGAATGCAGATGATGCTTTCACAACCACACCGCCTAAATTTAATCCAGATTCAATTCAATCCGGCTCAACACTGGAAGACGAAGACACACTATTTGATTCAAACGAAGAAGCAGCCGACACACAAGCGGCACTCGAACGAGAGCAAAATATGGAATTTGCAAACCTAAATGTGGATGAAGAATTGCTATTTCCGCAAGAGGCGCGAATTTTGACGTCTGACAATTTCAAAAAAGCTGAGGCAACATCTGGCGCACTCAACAGTGCATCTGTTGCGCCAGCAAAACGCGTATCTCCTTTAGATGCATTTGCCTCTTCGCGTACAAAAGACATTGCTGAAGCATCTGCCACATCCGCAACACCTGCCGCAGCCACAAGCAAAGCTTTACCAGAAACTCTCACCTCTAAGCCAAAGACTGTTACGCTTGAAACAGCAGCTGCAAGTGGTTCCCCTATCGCCTTGCACGAATTGGCAATAAAACAACTTGCTTCGGGTGAAAAACGCATCGCTGCTGAAACGATGCGCAAAGCTGCTGATCAAGGTCTTGCGGCAGCTCAATATCGTATGGGTAAACTTTATGAGCGCGGCGAAGGTGTACCGCGCTCCATTAAAGAAAGCCGCAAATGGACAAAACTGGCAGCGGAAAATGGCAATGTAAAAGCCATGCACGACTTAGCGGTTTTCTATGCTGAAGGCGAAGGCGGAGAACAATCCTTCCTCTCAGGTGTAGAATGGTTCTCACGCGCAGCTGAATACGGCTTGATTGATAGTCAATACAATCTAGGTGTGCTCTATGAGCAAGGTCTCGGCGTTTCTACGGATTTAGCTAAAGCAGCTTACTGGTTTGAAGTGGCCGGCCACAATGGAGATGCTGATGGAACGCGCCGCGCGCGTGAAATTTTGCGCAATCTTCCATCAACAGAAGCAAACAAAATTATCGCTGACGCTGACGCATTCATTCCGCGCCAAATGAGCGCTGCTGCAAACGGGAAATTTGGACCACAATCGTGGAATGCCCCCATGAAGGCTCAAATTGCCGAAGTTCAATCGCTACTTTCTAAAATAAACGGCATACAACTGACAAATGATGGTATTATGGGGCCAAACACACGTAATGCTATTCGATCTTGGGAAGAAAGAAATGGGCTCATACCCACAGGCGATGTTTCAGACGCATTATTGCGTCAATTGCGTGCGGCTACTCAAAAAGCAGCTTAACTCCTCCAATTGGCAGAGCTAAGGTGTTTTTAAATACCATATTACACCATTTGAGACTAAAAGCTTGCCGCTTAAGGGTTTTCTTTCCCGTCTGCTGGTTTTATCCATTATATAGGCGTGCTTGATTTAGGCGCACCTCATTGGAGGAAAAATGCAAATACACCTGCCTATCGCTGAAATGGCCGTTGATCCTCTCGTGATCATCGCAATTGGCGCAGGTGTTGGCTTTGTTTCTGGACTTTTCGGTGTCGGTGGCGGATTTCTCCTTACACCACTTTTAATGTTTGCTGGCGTACCCGCAGTTGTCGCCGTTTCCACTCAAGCTAATCAGGTTTTAGCAACCTCTATTGCAGGTGCCTCCTCTCATTGGAAAAACCGCGCCGTCGACATACGCATGGGCCTGTTCATGATGTCTGGGGGCTTGGCCGGTTCTGGCCTCGGTGTCTGGGTATTCAAGCTCCTAAAAGCATCAGGCAATATAGACGAAGTCATTGCGATATCTTACGTGCTTTTCCTCGGCACGATTGGTGGCTTGATGTTTTGGGAAAGTATCGGACCCGCCATAGGTAAAAATTCCGACGGCAACAAAGACCCCAAACGCCGCAGCGCAATGCGCGCTTGGACGCGCGCCTTGCCATTTAAACGACGTTTCCCACGATCCGGCCTTTATATAAGCATGATCCCTCCGGTTTTGATCGGCTTTTTTGTTGGTTTTCTTGCGGCTGTGCTTGGTGTCGGAGGTGGATTTATCCTAGCCCCTGCAATGGTGTATTTATTGGGTGTCCCAACACGCGTTATGGTGGGTACATCACTTTTTCAAATTATTTTCCTGACAGCTTTCGTGACTTTCCTGCAAGCGGCAGTCAACCAAACAGTCGACCTTGTTCTTGCTGCTGTTTTAATGTCCGGCGGCGTTGTGGGTGCCAAGCTTGGTGCGGCCACTGGTCAATATCTCAATGCGGCTCAGCTGCGTTTCCTGCTCGCGCTTGTTGTTCTCGCAATGGGCGGTAAATTAGCGTATGATCTTATCTTTGGAACATCCGTAGAATTTACGATGGAGGCGCTAAAATAATGCGCCGCTTTTTGCCAATTCTAGCGCTTATTTATTGGGCCTCCAGCTTCGCCTTAGTCAGCAATGCCGACACACCCGATCTTATTGCAAACAAACCTGAATTATCGGCCGCCCTATCTGAAAGCAAAATCAAGGTCGATGTTGATTTTTCTGGCACGCGCATCACTCTCTTTGCAGTCTCTGACCAATGGGATAATCCAAGCGTCACCTTCGCAGTTGCCCTTGTTGGTCCGCAACGCCCCTATACAATAACGCATCACACAAAAAACAATAAGGAACGATTTGTTTTTGTCTCAGCACCAGCGATTTTATCCGTTGCAACAGAGGCCGGCAAAGACGATATCGAGACAGCAAAAGAACTCAATCTTGCCAATATAAATCCGCGCTACAGCGCAATGCCCGAACCTGACAACATGAACGACCCCAAACTGGAATATTGGCGACAAGCATTTGCTGACCTTAAAACTCAAAAAGGTCTCTTCAACACAAATACACACGGTCTGCAGCGATTGGATGGCGGTCTGATACGCGCTGATATTGACCTACCCGCTGCTGCTCCACCGGGTATGTATGATGTCCGGATTTTACTTTTTCAGGACGACACATTGCTCGCCGAAACGCAAACACCTTTATTGCTCGAAAGAAAAGGTGTTGAAAATGCGCTTTTCACCCTCTCCCTCAAACATCCCATTATATACGGGTTTCTAGCTGTCTTGCTCGGATGCAGCGTTGGAATTGGTGCAGCATTTCTAGGTGGTGGTCGCCGCTAACAACACCCTAGACATTGGCAAGCCGCTGAGATGGGCGCGCAAGCGTGATAATAGACTCGCCAATTTTTGCCCCTACTTTGGGAAACATCGCAATCACCCCTGTTTGATCAAGGCTGAATAATTCTCCGCCAACTCTAAGTATTGGCTCCCCTTTGGGCAAAACGTCAAAATTACTGATTTCATCAACAAGCAATCCATCATCTTCATGAGATTTGATAATCACTTGATAGAGTTCATAGCATTCAAAGCCGCCTTCAATCGTCGGCAGCTCGCCATCCACCATACCAAGCCCAACGAGTGCTCCAGTTATGGCGGAAACACCATTTGATATGCAATCAGCAGCCTGATGTTGGCCGCATTCAACAGTGCACGCATAACCGCCTGCATTGCGCATATATTCAGTCATACCGACACTCTTCTCTAGCGCCGGATATGGATCACCTGTTTTGCCAATAGATTCGTTAAATTCTTCCAATGCGCGATTATATGATCCAAGCCAACCATGCAGCACCCGTTTAATACCAACAGATGCACCAAAAGCTGTTTCAGCAATTTCATGCTGAAATGGCTCTAAGCCATCAGTGTTATTTTTTGGTCCCAATAGCGCAAATGCACCATCCCCTTTTCGGAAGCTATGCAGGTCAAGTAACACATCATGAGAAGCCAAAATTTCGCGTATCTCAGGCACGATTTTATGTTCACTTAAATCTTGAAGATCTTTCGCGCCCATGCAGCGATTTAGATCAATATCCACAAAACGTGTGTTTTGTGCGCGCGCAGCCTCATTCACCACAGGCACAAAAGTCACGCGCCCTTTTTTGAGTTTTCGATCCCAGTTTTCCAAAAAAGACCCAATGGCATCTGGCCCCGCGCGTTCATCCCCATGAACTGCCCCTGTGATCACCACAGCAGGACCATCAATGCCAGAGTCAAACTCAAATTTTTCCACAATAAGTCCCGCCTAATAATACGATCAATCAATCGGCGGGACGTTATTTTCTTGAAAGCTAAAAAGCAATGCTGCTTTTAAACAAGATTACTCTGCGACAAAGCGGGAAACTTCAGCAGCAAACGCTTCTGGTTGATCCATCATGAGATAATGACGGGCATTTTCGATCATGCGCAAATCTACATTTTGAAGCGCAGCATAATTAATCTGATAGGCCCCCGCCACAGCATTCTTTGGAAAACCCGTCGCCTGATCAAAAGCATAAACGACAGTCGTCGGCACCGAAATTTTGGAAACGTCTTTGCGTAAGTCCGTCAACATCACATCATACATGATATTTGCAACAGCGGCGCGATCCGATGAAATAGACCATTGAGCAGCAATGGCTGCATCTTCATCAGACAAAGTCAGACGCTTCATCGCCGCTTTTTGACTGTCAGCAAATTCATCATCCGATTGCGCCAACATCTTATCGCGTGCTTCCACCGCCGCAGGCTTCATATTTTTCTCAGTCGCCATTGGGTTTATCAAGACTGAAAAGAAAGGCAGCACATCAACAGACATGACCTTAGAGACAGGTGCCTCTTCCTGACTAGCAACCATCAGCGCAACCAAACCACCCATTGAATGACCAATGATTGATGGCTTCTCCAACGCGCCGGCATAAGCTGAAACCTGTTTGGCAATTTCAAACAGACTGCCAGGCTCACTATTTTGACCAACTTCCGACCCAGCAAATCCATTCACGTGCAAAACATGAACTTCATGCGTAGCTTCAAGCTGTTCACGCGTTGCATCCCAAACATCTGGAGACGAAGCTAATCCCGGCAACAATATGATTTGAGGTTTGCCAGACGCAGATTGTTCGGCAATTTCTCCGTATATTTCGACTGTGAAACGCGTTGGTCTTAGTGGGTTTACATGATCCAAATTCAAAGTCTCGTCTGCTTTAGCCTGTGCGTCCGAGATAGTTTCGGTTGGCTCTTTGTCTGGCTCAATCGATTTTTCGGCCGGTGAACACGCCTGTAGCCCAAGACCGATGGTCAGAGCTATTGTCGACAAAAATATTTTGCCCCGCTTTAGGATCATCATCAATATCTCCTCCACTTTATTGTAAAGAGAGATTGAAGCAATATCTTCAAAAATTCAACAAGCGTTTGAATTTTCATTTCAGTATGCACTCGTATGAAAATTCTGTGTTTCATCTCAGACCAAAACTGCAAACATATGTGAATTACGCAATTTTTGCCTTATTATTGTCCGATTTTACAAGTTATTTATCGAATATCAACAAAACACCCCTGCAAGCCGCTTTCATTTCCCCATGAATGCAAACTGTCCATGAAGGTCCAATAAGATGCATAAGCGTATCAAACTCATCCCTTTACTCGCATTGTCATCTGCTTGTGTATTTGGCCAAATAGCCAACGCCGATGCTTCATGGCCAGAGCTATTTAAAGAAGCTGCCATTCCCAAAGCTGATGTTACGCCTCTTAGCGTCAGTTATGTCACCGAAATCACCCAAATCGGAGATGGAGACTGGGGTAAACTCACATATAAAACCAAAAGTCATCCGCAAACAGGCATCACCATTGATGTGGAAACTTATCCAAATAAGGGCGATAAGGAAGACATTATCTCTGAACTAAGCAGTGATGAAGATGCAGATATCTGGTGCGATGATTATCAAGATATTGTGGGCGGCCCCGTTGAGCTTGAATCAGAGACAGACGCCTATGCTATTTACAGCTTCGCAGCCAATGCTGAGACAGCAGAGGATAAACAAGAAAAGAAAATCCTTAGCAAAACAAAAGTCACAGTTATTGTTGATAAACAGCTTAAGGAAGTTACCAGCTTCAATTACGTGCTGACTGAGCCTGTTAAACCAATGATGATCGCGAAGATAAACACATTCGACCTAGAAGGTCGTTGCACCTCGCATGACAATGGTCGCCCGATTGTAACACAAATCTCCACAAAAGTTTCAGGTAAGGCAATGGGACAATCTTTTGACCAAGATTCACTTCAAATCTTCACGAACTTCTCAATTGAAGCACCACAATAGTCACACTACCAAACTGTTTTTTAAAGAAAAATTTAAACGTAAACGTTTCAGCAAACAAATGGATGGAAACTAAGCCTCAACGCGTCGAGAAAATTTGGTTTTTCTCGACTTAAATTTCTTGAGGATGACGTTCATGCACAAACGCCTATTCACGTTTGCATTGCTTGCTACCTCCATGTTTGGATTGGCTGCAAATGCATTCGCTCCGCCTAAAAACAATGGTGGTCATAACGAGCACTCTCAGGCTCAAACATTTCACCAAACCAATGGTCACACAAATACCAAATCCCATGAGAATATTCATTGGGCTTACTCTGGGCCACGCGGACCTGCGCATTGGGGAGAAAAAGACCCAGCCAATGCCGCTTGCAAAACCGGCACGCAGCAATCTCCTATTGATATGCAGCACACCATTTCAGCTTTCGCCAATGCACCTCAAATTGATTGGACCCCCATCAAGAATGGTGAAGTCATCAATAATGGCCACACACTTCAACTCAATGTGCATGATGCGGGTGGCCTTGTGCAAAATGGCAAAACCTACAAACTTATTCAATTTCATTTCCATACCCCATCAGAACACACAATCCACGGACGTCATTTTCCGATGGAAGCGCATTTTGTTCACAAGGCCGAAGATGGGTCGCTTGCTGTCGTAGGTGTGATGTTTGCCGAAGGTGCCAACAACACACAGCTTGATCCTTTGTGGTGGTCAGCCCCTTCAAGTCCCGGCAGTGCATCTGTTGCGTTCAATCTTGATATAGAAGATTTGCTTCCCACCAACCGTGCAGCATTTCGCTATCAAGGATCTTTGACCACTCCGCCTTGTTCTGAAATTGTAGATTGGACGGTATTGCAAACGCCTTTAAACGTTTCAAAAACTCAAATCGCAGCGTTTAGAGCATTATTTGGCGACAATGCTCGCCCAACACAACCACTTTACCGACGCTATGTCCTCGAGACACCTTAAAGTCAAAGCTTCGACTAAACGTCCTTTTAAACAGGGTGCAAGCTGAAACTTGCGCCCGTTTTCTTGCGCTTTACCTTATGCGTTATCTTGTATTTAAATGATAAAAACATGGTTTTAGTGTAGGCAAATCCGCCCCTTAACTGCACAAAATCCACATATCTATTCGCCTCGCAGCTGAATCTTGTTGGGTTTCAAACAAAAATTGCGTAGTAAAACTTCAACAGATTTTGTTAGCACCTGAATTTGGGGCAATCTGAACACCTATTGGCAAAATGCTAATGCGTTGGTTATGGGAGAGGCACATGAAAATCAGATCCATTTTACTTGCTGGTTTTGCAAGCTTATCTCTGGCGGCATGTGATTCTATCTTAATGCCAGAAGGCACACCACCACCTCCACCAGACCAACCACCACCTCCACCATTGGATGATGATTTTGGTGATGTTCAAGCAGAAAATTACTCTGCTATTCCAGATGCAGGCACATCCTTAGAAACATCCCAAGTTTATACTGATCTTGCCACCATAAACGCCGTCGCGTGCGCTTCTGTTGGAACAAGCCAGCCAACACAAACCATAGCACAAGTTGCCAATGCTCAAGAACCAGCGAGCCTAATAAATTCTTCTCTTTCAAGCAAAACCATTCAACCCTCTGTTGTTGGTTCACTAAGTGGTGCTGTAGCTCTAACTGCGTTACGTGGAGATTTTCCAGGTATCGTCAAACTTGAACCTAGAAAAATCTTATCCGAAAATTCCTATTCCAGCGGGCATTGCGGTGCGACACGTATTTCAAACAATTGGTTTGTAACTGCGGCCCATTGCCTTGATGAAAACTATGACACGACAATTTTAAAAGTCGGACATGAAAAACTTGATGGCCCTGTTGTCAGAGAGATAGAGGCTGATTGGTCTGCTTGCCATGCTGCCTATGCTGGAGAAGGTGATCTCGCAAATGACATCGCCTTACTTCATATCCCCGATGATACAGCTGCAAGTCTTGTTGACATCCCAATCGCTACGATTCTCTCTCACGATGATGCGATGAGCCCCGTGACAACACCAACGGCCAAAATGGCGGGATGGGGCATGACAACACCGGGCGGCAGCCTATCCACAACATTATTAGGCACACATGTTGAAATTAAATCTATCGGGCCAGCCCTGATAAAAGTGGGTTCAATCAATGGTTCTGGACCATGTGTCGGTGATTCTGGTGGCCCTCTATTTGTTGATGGTTCGCAAGGACAACCTGTTTTATGGGGTGTTTTATCAGGCGTTGAGAAAAACTCTGAAACAGCCTGTTCAGGCAATTATATTGCTCGCTACACAAACCTCCAAGGCTACACCAATTGGATCAATGACGTGATGTCTGCATGTGCGTCAAATGCAACTTTGTGCAGCAAGCCAATCGACGCTTCATAAAAAAAGCGCGAGCTGGTTCAATTTCTGGCTAGTCTATGTAATCTCATACTATTGGCTGTATCAAAAGCCGAACAATATCTCCCAGATGGTGATAACCAAAAAAGTGTCATGGCTTTTGGGTATTGCCGAATTATCAGTTCAATCTGGCAGAAACCGCTAAAATAGACGTTATGAAAGGCACCCTCATGGAAATTGATCTTATGGAAATCTGGAACCAGTATCAGGGTTCTATTCTCGCTTTTGGATTTAAGACCTTAGGTGCTTTAGTTGTTTTAATCGTCGGTTTAAAAGTCTCTGGCTGGCTGGCTGGCCTCGTGCGCGATTCAGCAATGAAAAGCGAAAAAATAGACGACACTCTAGGGAATTTCTTTTCATCTCTCGTTCGCTGGGGTATTTCAGCAGCTGTTTTCATTGCAGCGCTTCAAGTCTTTGGCGTACAGGCAACATCACTTGTCGCAATTTTAGGTGCCCTTACACTTGCCATTGGTTTATCCCTTCAGGGCGCATTGGGAAATATCGCATCTGGTGTGATGATCATGCTGTTTCGTCCCTACAAACTGGGTGACTACATCACAGCAGCAGGCGCATCAGGAACGGTGAAAGATATCAACCTCTTCCAAACAGTGCTTGCGACACCCGATAATGTGAAAATCATGGTCCCTAATGCACAGGCTATTGATGGAACAATCACAAATTTCTCGGGCTATTCTACCCGCCGCGTAGATGTTACTTTTGGTATTGATTATTCAGATGATATGGACAAAGCAATCGGTCTGATCCACGAAATTATTCAGGCTGATTCACGTATCCTGTCGGTTCCCGCAGAGCCATTTGTAAAGGTGGTAAACCTTGGTGATAGTTCCGTGGATATCGCTTCAAGATCATGGGTTCAAGCGTCAGATTATTGGGATGTCAAATTTGACATTACCAAGAAAGTCAAAGAATCATTTGATGCAAATGGCATTTCAATTCCATATCCACACACGACAATCGAGCAAAAAGCTGTAAAATCCTAGATCTGGATATTTATTTGGATTTCTCGGATGAAATTTTTTGCAATTCGTTTGCCTAAAATCAGTGTTGACTGGGAGGATGAAAAACATCCTCCCGTCACAAAAGACGATTTACAAAAAAATATACATAATGAAGAGTCACACCCAATTGAAACTCCTACTCTTCAACCTTCAGTCAACCAGCCTGCTGTAAAGAAAAAACGTCCTTTTTGGAAAATCCTGCTTGGGATTGATCGACCACCAAAACCACAACGCTCACTCGTCTCACGGCTTTTCGGTTTAAAAATAGGTCAATTTCTCAATCTATTCATATGGTCGACCCTGATTGGGGTGGTCATGAATCTCACTAATTTCAACCCTTTAAACCCACAATTTGATGCAACAACAACTGCCGGAAATGTGTGGCAACAAGGCTGGACTGCTCTTAGTTGGGCTATCAGCGCCAGTTGGAAACCCGCCCTTACAGGGGCAAGTATCATTCTTCCGATTTGGTTTTGCTGGCGTGTAATCACCCTACCATTTCGGCGCTAATTCTGAATCATTTCTTAACCATAACTTTTAGATTCATCCTGTGATACACAACTCCTTTAAACCTTAATCAAGTATGTTCAACTTTTACGAAAGTACGAATTTTGAGGTTGATATGTATAGTGACAGCATTCACATAGAAGATGTGCGTAAAAAAAGACGGTATGACCCTCGAAATATCCGTGCAGTCGTCGCTGGTTCCAACAGATTTAATCGAAACCTGATGCTAGAAATCATGCGCACACTTGGTGTGCTGCAAGTTGATGGCGCAAGATGTGAAAACTCCCTCTTCCGCATGATGGATGATCAACGCTCCACTATTGTTTTCATTGAATGGTCCGACATGAACGACATGGATGTCGTACATACTACTCAGCAAATTCGTAAACTCCATGACGACAATCTTCGTCGCGTACCAATCATCGCAATATCTTCTCAACTCACAAAAGAAATGATCCTAGAAGGCCGCAATGCCGGTATAGATGAATTCCTTCGACGCCCGTGCTCTCCTGCTGATGTGGAAAAGAGATTAAGGATGGTCATAGAGACACCACGTCCTTTTGTTGATTCTAAAGTTTATATCGGCCCATGCCGTCGTCGTAAAAACCCAGCCGATTATCATGGTCCACGCCGCAGAGATAGAGATTCATCTCGTATCAAAGATGTGAGTGATGCTGAGCGTCAACTCGTCAATAAAAAATCACCAATGGCTGTCGCTTTAACACGGTTAAAAATGACATGCGAACTTCTTTCAAGTGACCCTAAAGGCGCACCTGTTAGAATAAGAGCCGCATTGGAAAAAGCCATGCAAACCGCAAGACAAGAAAACGATCATGCGATTGTGAGAACGCTTCAATCTTTCGGCGCTTACATAGAGATCATTATTCACTCCAAGGGTAACGCCAAGGATGCAAGATTCATCATCAATACTGGGGTCACAACACTAGAACAATTGCTCGTTCTTCCTCGCGAATATGATAGCGCACGTGAGACAGTTTCCAACGCATTTGCTGACGCAATTCAACGTCGTATGGCGGCATAAATTGAACCAAACACCCCAAACACCTAAAAAACGCTCTCTATCCATCGCCGACACGAACAATCTTAAAGTTCTGGTCGTGGATCCAAACGCGTATATGCGTGGCATAGTCGCCGATGCATTGAGACGATTATCCATTGGAGAAATAAGCACCACGTCTTCAACAGATGAAGCGCAAGATATTTGTCTAAGCTTCCGCCCCAATATCGTCATTACAGATTGGGAAGCTGGACGCTTATCTGGCTTGGAGTTCACGCGCTCAATTCGCCGTAGTGAAAAAAACATTCCTCGCGATATACCCGTCATCCTCCTAGCTTCAACAGTTGCCCGCGACCAAATCATGGCTGCACGCCAAGCGGGTATTAATGAGTTCCTTCTCAAACCCGTATCAGTACGCGCCTTAAAATCACGTATCGAAGAAGTCGTTATCCGTCCGCGTAAATTCATTGATAGTAGACATTATATCGGACCATGCCGCCGCAGAAAAATGGACACTGAATTTAGTGGTCCATGGAGAAGACTAACCGATGAGCCGCCGCTTGAATCACTTGCAGATGATTCGCCCGCACATGTTGATAAACTCCGCGCCATAGTTGCGCAGCTCTCAGGCTTTGCGGTCCGTGATGCTTCAGACACGACAGGCATCGTGCGCGGATTATACAAACTTCTGTCAAAGCATTCTCAAGATATTGAACAAATTGGTGACAAAACTGTCACCGAGATTTGGGCATCAGCACAACGCTATCTAGAAGGCGTCGGCATGACACCTTATTATGATGCAAAAGTTATCCTTCGCCATTTTGAAGGTATAGCAGCCGTGATGGATGTACCGCGTTCAGACATATTGAGACGTCAAGCCTTGATCAGAGACCTAAGCCGCCTCGTCACTAAGAAAATTCACTCAATTGAGTCAGACGTACGCGGCGCTGTTGGCAAATAACAAAATCATTCAAGCTGATAGTGTTGGATAAAACCGACCAGTTCAGAAAATACCCTAGTCAGTTTCTGGTTAGACAATGGCTTTGCGTTTTTCACGCGTGAAGACATTCATGACGATTCCAAATGCCGCTCGAAATAAAATCAGTGCCAAGACACCTATCATCGGCTCACCATATTTTTCCATGGCAAAAACACCTGCAAATATCGCAATATGCAGCACAACAATCCTGCCATAGGGCGCAAAAAGCTCATTGCCCGGATCAGTTTTTAGATATTCGCTGCGACGAATAAATTCCACCACATGCATATAAAATTGCCATAAAATGATAGCCACAAGGATAAAGGCCAGGCCTAAAAAACTCTGCATACTCAAGGCAGAAGCTACCTCGCCTCCGTCGGCCACAAATAATTCTTGTCCACTCCCGATCAAAGATAAAAGCGCCATTGCATGCGCCAGACAGAAACCGCCATAATGGATTGTAAAAAACGCACCAAAGAAGATAGAATGAAATGATGTCGACACCTTGCCTTGACCAAAGCCGGATATAAAAATCCGAGACAGCGTCACAAATCCGATAACGACATTTTCCAGCCAATAAAGCAGTACAAGTTCCAGAGCGCCCCAGCCCATAAACAACACAGCAAATATCGGCAGAAAATCAACGCATAAGCCACTCAAAATAACTGGGTCGCGAATAGCTCTTTGCCAATAAGCCAGCTCGAACATGCACCATTACCCTTGATAAATTATCACTGGTAAAACTCTAAAAGACAAAAACAAATCTGCAAAGTGAAATGCTCATACAAAACAGGGGCTTTGATCCATCAAAGCCCCTGTTCTCACATTATAAAAATGTTGGTTTTATTTAATCAGACCAAGGCTTTGACCGATCACGTGAAAGATTTCATTTTCTTCCATCACACCAGACACCAAATTCGCACCCGGACCACTGGCCAAAAGCGCAACATCTTCACCCGCATGCGTTTCAGACGACATTGGAATGGCAGATTGCTGCAAGAAATCTTTATCCAGCGTGTCGCGGTTGGTTAGATCACCACGTTGACATAAACCATCAGCATCGCCTTCACCCTCACCACACATTGCACCTGGGCCATTTGCATAGCTCAGTGTTGTATATGGTTTTCCATCAGCCGCTTTATTGGGCGTAAAGCCATAGGATGACAAACCAAGGATTGGGTTATTGCGCTGTGAATAACCAGAAATCGTCAGCGTATGCGCGTGGTCGGCAGTGACAAGGATCAAAGTTTCTTCATCCGATGTCATTTCAAGCGCTTTTGCAATGGCTTCATCAAGTGCCACAGCTTCAGCAAGCGCACGCGCAGCATTTCCTGCATGATGCGCATGGTCAATTCGGCCACCTTCAACCATCAACACAAACCCATCTTCATTCTGACTTAAGCGCGTAATCGCAGCTTCCGTCATTTGAGCAAGATGCGGCTCACCTGCCCCACCTTCTGAACGATCTAGTTCAAACTGCATGTGAGAGGGCTCAAACAAACCAAGCACACGCTGGGATGAAGAAAAGTCCTGTGCGTCAAATCCAGCCTGATCATAGATAAAGACATGCTCATCTGATTTAGCTGTCCACTCATTGATCAGATTACGTCCATCGGTGCGACGCCCTTGCTGATCAGGATATTCTAGATCGGCTTCTGTAACAGGCGTCATACGGCGACGTCCGCCACCCATCACAACTTCGAAACCATCACCATGATCCCACTCGATGAATTGACGCGCGATATCAGCACACCCTTCATCGCCCTCTATTTCACTATCATCTTCCCAATTGCGGGATGCGGATTTAGCATAAGTAGATGCTGGCGTTGCGTGAGTTATGCTTGTTGTTGTCACAACACCTGTTGAAAGACCTTGCTCTTCGGCCAATTCCCAAATCGAGTCTGTGGTATTGCCGTCAACGGATGCACAATTGCCATATTTAGCGTCTTGAGTAATGCCCAGCGTACGTCCGGGCACCTTAATACCTGTCGTCATGGCTGTCGCTGTTGCAGCAGAATCAGCAATCTGCGAATCATGAGAATAAGTTTTAGACAGCGCAGACCAAGGCAGGCTATCCATCGCCAAATGATAGCTTTCGCCATCCAAACCTTTAAGTTGCCCCGCATGAATACGGGCAGCCGTAATTGTGGAAACACTCATCCCATCACCAACAAACAAAATGACGTTTTTAGCTGGCTTTGGGTCACGTTTTTCTATTTTTGTCGCAATCGCGTTGGCCGCATTCACATAATAGGAATCTTTTGCTTGGACAGGCTCAACAGCCTCGCGGGCTGCATATGTTGGAGGCGCAACAACTGACGCCACTTCAACATCTTGATCATTTACGATATGCGCACACCCGCTCGCACCCAATAATACAGCTGCACTCGCAAGAGCAGTCAAACGAAATGATTTAAACAAAATAAGTCTCCGTCCCGTCATAAAAAAAACCGATAACAATATCCCTAGCGGAGTTTTACGTCAGTTTCATAGCGAAACTAGCCCTATGTGACACTTAATACCAATTATCCATTCCCAACTGACCTTTATCGCCTAAAAATAGGACGGCTGCTGACCTTGTTTCTACCCCTTATATCTTGGCTAAAAATAGCCAAAATAATTTCACAAATTTGGCTTAGTCCATCTTACATTTGCTGCAATTGATACATACATTTCATCCACGCCCTGCAAACCGCGAAATGCAGACTGTCTGGCGGTGTCTCCATAACAAACAAACTTCATTTTTTTGTTCAAAGACAGGTAAACCACATCGCCATGTCGGGAGTTAAGACAGCCAGACAAGAGCGACACGAAAACACCGCAAACAATCCATCATTCAAAACGGTTTATGCGGCACGCATCTGAAATTGTTTAAGAACACTCTTTCAATCTGCAAGGATTTATCACCATGTCTAAAGGTCAAAAATCAAACAAAGAAATCCGCAAACCAAAAGCGGCAAAACCAAAAACAAATGCAGCCATCAGCTCTGCATCAAGCGGCAAAGCCTTAAATATCAATATCAAGAAAAAATAGGCTTTTAGGCAAAATCCCGCGCACGACCTGCCCCCCCAATTGCCTGCTCTGTGCGGCGTGCGCGGGACGCCAATCCGCTGATAAAAGCGGTATAATTATTTTCTTATCCCCACCCCTTAAAACCTCCCCCATATTATACGCCTTCAATCCTAGAGGGCGGCTCGCGACCGGACGTGTTGGGATTGGAATAGTGTCCTTTCACACTGGCTGGCATATCGGTATGCCTTTTAAGAGTTAGGCGCGGTTCTAGGCATAACCTGCGGGCAGAGGCGGTAGCTGCGCTTGGCAGGCTTGGGGTCATGATCCCCTTATAAGAAAGAGAGCCACCGCGATAAATTACTAGACGAGGCGCGCATATTTGCGGCCAAATTTACTGCTGGCAACCCGTGTTTTGATCGGGACCAGCTATTACTGCCAAGAATAAGCGTGCCTCGTGCCCTTACTCTCTCATACTCTCGCATCGGTCTCGATGGCGGAGATATTTGTGCATCCGGCAACGCGGCCGACGAACAAAGCTCAAGCTTGCATTTGTTCTATACTCACCACCGCAAATGCCTTTAAGCTGCATCAAATTATATTGCAGGGGACGCAAACAAAATGACTGAACAAAAAACGAGAGAAGAGCTTGAAAAAGAATGGTGGGATGCTTGGTGGATACAGGATTATTCTTGGGACGGTTTGGCGAAGAAAGAATGGGTCGGTTGGTATAAGGACTCTGATAATGGGACACCATATCCCGTTGCTTCCACTGAAAGTCCCAATTCCGGAGCCCAAAAGGCAACTCTTCAAGATTACTGGAGATCAGAAAAAATCTATCTCATAAAAGGAATAGATGGAAAATATTATACTCGTTTTCATATGCCTTTTTCAACGAGAACAGGAAGTTCCAACAATAATTACAAAAATTCCTGGGATAACAACACTTGGGAAACATTTTATTCTGATTTGGCAACTTTCCTTAACCAAGCAAAATTAACCCGTACGAAGATAAACGAAATCTCAGAAATTAGCGGGGCAGACTATCGCGCGCAAATGCAAGGCGTCGTTCTGCAAGATTTTCAATATTCAAAATTTGAGAAAATAATCAAAATTGATGAGCTTTCTGCAAACTTTCACAACTCTTATTGGAAGGGGCGAACAAATTTAGAAAATACCAAAGTTCTTGATGGTACGGATTTTTCAAATGCTTGTTTTGACGATGACCTCGCGTTCGAAAAATCTACGTTCGTACTACAAGCAATATTTCGAGACTCGCTTTGGTTAGAATCAGCTACGTTTAGTGATTGTACTTTTCTTTCTTCAGTAGATTTTTCTCGTTCCACATTTCTTAATGTAGTTTACTTTGAAGGTAGCCACTTTAACAATCAAACACTTTTTCAAAATGTTTATTTTGCGGGTGGCGCTTCATTTAATGAGGCTATTTTCAAAGGAGAAACCTATTTTTGTGATGCAAAAGTATGTGATGGAATTGACTTCAATCAGGTATTTTTTTTGAAAAATACAAGTTTCAGAAAATTGCAAGTTCAAAGCGAATTATTCATAACAAACTCAATAATTATGGGAAAATTCAATGCTGAGGGCAACAACCGATCTGCATTAATTGGAAAATTCGATGGAACACTGTTTGCAAATGACACAATTTTTCAAGACCGTCACTTTCTAGCAGGCTCTTCATTTCAAAATACTTATTTTGGTGGTCTAGCCGAATTTCATGGCACAATTTTTCATGAAGGAACAAATTGGCATAATACTAACTTCGATTTGGTCTTCAACAATAAAAATGGATATTCTTTTGCTACAAATATTGGCCTTGAGAAACAAACTGAACTTCTTGCAGAATTTGAAACCTTAGGAAGATCTCACCGGCTAAAATTTGGAAAAAAAATTTCAAAAAGAAAATATTCCTTAGACTCTAGTTCAAAAATTGATCCTAACATCTCATTTCAAAGCAATCGCTATGCAAGGGTTGAGCAATCATTTCGTAAGTTAAAACTTGCCATGGAAGAAGTTCGAAACAAATCACTCGAGCAAGAATTTTATAGTAAAGAAATTCGAGCTCGCAGAAATAGACGAGACTCTCAGGTAAAATACCCAGAAAGGTTTCTATCTAAATTATATGAGGTAACTTCAAACTATGGCAACGCAATTCTTCTACCTCTATTTTATACTCTAATATCTGTATTTGTATTCGCAGCCATATACTACGCTTTAATTGACAAAAACGCTTTGTTCTGGGGTGAGAAATGGGACCCCGATTTCATAAAATCGTTGGGCTTCAGCCTTACCAATTCTTTCCCTTTTGTCGGCATGAAAGAACTTCGAGACAGCTACTTTTTTGTCATTAATACCAAAGGAAATAATGAAATATATAGTTTACGTGGATGGATGATAGCACTAGCAATTATTCAATCCATTTTCTCTCTCTCAATGCTCTTCCTATCCGGCCTCGCCATTCGGCGGCGTTTCCAGATTAGCTAATTCAAACCCCGTATCGCCTCTTCGACGATGCGGGCTACGTCATCGACATAGCGTTCGGCTTTTTTCTCGCCGACGCCGGCAATGCGTAAAAGGTCATATTTGCTGAGGGGTTTTGCAATCGCGATTTCGCGCAGGGTTTTGTCGTTGAAAATAACATAAGGCGGCACGCCCGTATCGCTGGCTAATTCGCGTCGCCAATCGCGTAAATCCTCAAACAAATCAACTTGATCCGTGCTGAGGCCATCGCGGATATTGGTGCCGCTGGATTTGGTTTTCTCGCGCTTGCGGATTTTGGTCGGGTCTTCACGCATGGCAATCGTCACATCGCCGCCAAATAGCGCCAGCGTCATCTCTTTATCGGGCGCATACAGCGTGGGACGATTATCATTATCATCTTCGGCCAAATAGCCATCAAACAGCAATTGATCAATCACGGATCGCCACCCCACAGGGCCAAGCTCTGATCCAACGCCATACGTGGTGAGCTGCGACATGTCCTCGTCAATCTGATCTTTGGCTTCCCCGCGTAAATGCGTCACCACACGCCCGCGACCAAAGCGTTGCCCCGTGCGCAAAACCGCAGACACAACCATTTGCGCCCAGCGTGTCGCGTCATAGCCTTCATCGCGTGGGCTTTTGCAATTATCACAATCACCACATTCCTGCACATTTTGTTCAGCAAAATAGCGGCGCACCCCTGCCCGCCGACATGCCATCCCATCCAGAAACCCAAACAACTGCCGCGTCTTGCGGATTTGCACTTGGCGCACGTCTTCCACAGCATCCGATTGCTCTGCCCAGCGTACCAGCTTGCGCATGTCGGATGGCGAATACAGGCAATAACCTTCTGCTATCTCACCATCACGCCCACCGCGCCCCACTTCCTGCCAATAGGCTTCAATGGATTTGGGCGGGTCGGCATGCACCACAAAGCGCACATCGGGTTTGTCCACGCCCATGCCAAATGCCACAGTCGCACACATCACAAGATTATCTTCCAGCAGGAAACGGCGCTGACGCTTTTCGCGTATCTCTGCATCCAAACCCGCATGATAAGCCAAAGCAGGAATACCCGCCTTCTCTAAAGCTTGCGCAATACGCTCTGTGCCATCACGCGATCCGGTATAAACAATGCCAGACTTACCCGCCTGTGCCTTCACCAGCTGTATAACACGATCTGTGCCTTTGCCGTCTTTACGTTCAGCATGGAGGATTAAGTTAGGGCGATCAAAACTATCAACAAGTTCAGCAGCTGTTTCTAAATGAAGCTGTGTCTTTATATCTGTGCGCGTGCGTGGGTCTGCTGTCGCCGTAACAGCTATACGCGGTACATTGGGGAATAAATCTTTTAGCTCCCCCAGCGCGCGATAGTCAGGCCGGAAATCATGCCCCCATTGGCTCACACAGTGGGCTTCATCTACAGCTATCAATGAAAGATCCAATGTCTGCAACCGCGCCCGCAAACCATTACTCATCAAACCTTCGGGCGAAACATAAAGCAAATCCATCTGCCCGTTGGCTGCTTTATCCAACGCAATCATACGATCTTCAAAATCCATCGAAGAATCGAGCCGCTCAGCCCGCACACCAGCTTCACGCAACGCATCCACCTGATCCGCCATTAGCGCAATCAAAGGCGATACGACCAACCCAACACCCTCACGCACAAGTGCAGGAATTTGATAACAGAGTGACTTCCCACCACCCGTCGGCAGGATCGCCACCACATCTTCGCCAGCAAGCACATGCGAAATCACATCCGCCTGCAAACCGCGAAACTCGCCATAGCCGTAAACCTGACGCAGCACGCGCTGCGCAGCCTCCATATTGGACGCTAACGTATCTGTTTCAGCTTGATAGAAAGGTTTGGCCTGCGCCGACTCACTAGACATCGCGTGAACCTACATCGCTCTTTTATGCATGGCGACAACACTTTTATGGAAAGTTCAAATAAAAGCACTTTTACAATTAGTTTATACATGTTACACATGTAACGCATAAAGCACGATCAGAACATACATACTTCAACAACTGCCAGAAAAAGGAAAAACAAATTTATTTTTCGGTAAAAACTCCAAGTTTTCCAACCAATTAGATGAACTCAAGATGAATTGCCACAAAAATTCCTTATTGTTTTACTTGCAATGTTTATCGAAAAACAGTAAATATTAATCGTCTTTCGAGATGACCCCCACGAAAGACACCGTGTATATGCGGAGTAGCCTTGCCCGGCTACTCCGCGCCCCCCGAAGAAAACAAAAACCAAGGAACAGCCCAAATGAAAAACCTAGAAAGCAATTTATCAATCGCCGTTTTAGCTATCGCAGCTCTATCTATTGGCGGAATTGTCGCCCCCGCAGCTTCTGCCCAAGAACCTGTTCAATTTGAATTCAGCTATTCTGCTGAAGAACTGCAAACTGAAGCTGGAAAACACAATGTAATGGAACGTATTGAAGCTGGCGCCAAAAGAGCTTGCTCAATGTCATCACAACGCCTGACTTTGCTTAACCAACGTCTCCAAAACGAATGTGTGACAATCGCTATGGATGATGCCGTAAAATCCATTCAAGCATCGCAACAATTAGCACAACGCCAAGCGATTAAATCGTCAAGTTAAGTGTTGTCACAAAAAATTGCCTGGTCCCCCCGCTCACACCCACTTGCGGTCAGGCAATATAAAAGGTCGGAGTTCCCATATCTCCGACCTTTTTTCATGATGATTTAAAATCACTTCTTAGAGAATATCATTTAAAGCTTCAAACATAAAAACATGGCGGCGCGCCACATCTTCGGCGTTTTGACTATATCCACCACCCAGCACACCAACCACCGGCACGCCCAAGTCTCGGCAAGTGTTGGCAACCCATTTATCACGCGCCTGCAATCCTGCATCAGACAGGTTTAACAATCCAAGCCTATCTTCAATATGAGGATCCACACCCGCATTATAAAAGACAATCTGCGGTGATGATCGCTCCAGTGCTTCACAAAGAGACCATTTCAATGCTGCCAAATAAGCCTCGTCTTCTAGCCCTTTGGCCAATCCAACGTCCAAATCAGACGGTGGTTTTTCACGTGGCCAATTGTCTTCGCAATGCATGGAAAAAGTGAAAACGCGTTGATCATTGGCAAATATGCGCGCGCTTCCATCTCCATGGTGAACATCCAGATCAACAATTAAAACACGCTCTACCAATTTAGCATTGAGCATGTTTAAAACCGCAACGGCGACATCATTAAACACACAAAAACCTGCTCCATAATCATAGCCAGCATGATGCGATCCACCCGCAGTATTAGCCGCAGCACCGTGTTTCAATGCAAGTTTTCCAGCCAGCAAACTGCCCGCAGCAGATGCCCTTGCACGATTGGAAACATCAATTGACCACTCAAATCCGAGTTTCTTTTGAGCGGCTCTATCTAAATTCCCAGAAAGAACAGCATCCACATATTGAACGCTATGAGCAGCACTTAACTCCTCTGCCGAAGCCAATTCAGGTAGGTGAAAACTATTTGGATATGCAAGACCTGCTTCCATAAGCTTTAGCGGCAAAAGCGAGTATTTTCGCATAGGAAAACGATGCTTATCAGATACCGAAGATGCGTCATATAAAGGATGATGAACAATAGGAAGCATAATTATCGCTACTACAAAACCAGCCCTATTTGCAATCTATTCTCAAATTTGGCACAAAAAAGCGCCCTACATTCTCATGTCAGGCGCTTTTTAGGTATTTCGTCGTTTTTAATTTTTATTCTTGAGCGTTTCGATCAACACTTCAATGTCACCATTCGACTGATCTAGCGTCGAAGAAAACTGAGCACGCTGCTCAATGGCAAACCAAAAACCTAAAGCTTCAACATCGACAACATTCCATTGATCTTGACGTTTCAGAACGCGCCAATTCACCTTCTGAATGTCTCCATCCGCCGTTTTGACTTCTGTTTTCACAACAGCATCATTTGGCTTGCGCTTTACGGTTTCGATAATTTTTATATCGGCACCTTCAAACCCAGACAGATGCGACCTAAATTGCTGTGCAGCATATTTTTCAAACGCTACTTTAAAACGTCCAAATTCTTCATCAGTCAGACTGCGACCGTAACGCCCAAGTGTGAAGCGCGCCACACGATCAATATCAAGAAAGACTAAAAGCGCCTCAGCCTCTTGTTGGCTAATCGAACCATCATTTAAAAATTCAATCGCGGACTGTCCTGCTAGATCAACGAGACCTCTAGCATCCAATTTTGAAACATCTTCTTTAACAGAATTCGTCACACCTGTTTTGACAAGGTAGGGCGATGACACTTGCGCTGCAGCCACAGGGACTGACAACAAGATTGCTGTTGATAACAAAAGTTTCTTCATAACGTAGATCCCTTGCGATTGCTTAACAATACAACACGTCAGCATTAATATAGTTCCCTATCGAAACTTGAAAATTTCAAATAAGTTTTCAGCCATCATAAACAAGATGCCACCAATCACGCCTTATTCAGGTATCATTCAACTCATTGTGATCGACTTATTGCGAGCGCGCGCGATGCCCTCTAAAGATAGTTTCGCTCTTTGAGGGAGCGATGACTCAGGCACAAACCTTTGGCCATGAACCTTCCAACGGATTTAAAGCTCTCATATGCACAGCTTGCCAATTTTGACTCGCAAAGATGTCCTGTCCCAAGCTTGGCCTATTTTGCTTTCTCAAGCTTCCATACCTTTGGTTGGACTAGTTGATACGGCCATTATTGGGCGCACAGGAGACGCGACAGAGCTTGCTGGCGTGGCCTTGGGCGCTTCAGTGATCGGCTTCATATTTTGGAGTTTCGGTTTCCTTCGTATGGGCGTCACCGGCCTAACCGCGCAGGCTATAGGCGCAGATAACACAAACGAAGTTCAGTCAATTCTTGTGCGGTCGGTTTTAATTGGATGTATTATCGGTGCCGTCCTCACCATTTTGCAATTGCTATTTATTTCAACAGCATTCCAAATTCTGCAAGCCGGCCCAGATGTTGAAACCGCTGCCACAGGCTATGCCTCTGCTCGATTTTGGGGAGCCCCTGCTATCCTTGCAAGTTACGCAATCAATGGTTGGCTATTAGGACTTGGAAAAAGCAAATGGGCGTTAGTGCTTCAAATCATCACCAATTCCGCAAACATATTATTGGATCTTTATTTCGTCATTGAATTAGACATGGGAGCCGAAGGCGTTGGCTGGGGAACAGCTATAGCAGAATGGTGCGCCCTTATCTCTGGGTTAATCATTTGTGCAGTCCTCATCTCCAAAAATGGTGGGCTAAAACCACATATTCTCCAGCTCACTTCTCTTTTGAACAAAGACCGCCTCAAGCATATGTTTGCCGTGAATGGCAATATTATGATCCGAACAATGGCGCTTTTGGCGCTTATGACATGGTTTGCAAATTCAGGCGCACGCCAAGGTGAAATACAGCTTGCCGCCAATCACGTGCTCATGCAGATGCTGACGGTTTCCGCATTTGTCCTAGATGCTTTTGCGGTAACAGCTGAAGCGCGCGTCGGTGCAGCTTTTGGCGCAAAATCAAGAAAACACTTCTGGAATGCCGTCAAACTCACAACTGAATTTGCATTTAGCGGGGCATTGTTAGCAGCAATCGCCATCTATTTTGGCGGCAATACTTTTATTGATATCGTCGTTAAAAATCAGGAAATTGTACAAACTGCAAAATTGTTTTTGCCTATGGCGGCCGCTGCACCTGTGCTGGGTGTTGTTGCTTGGCAATTGGACGGGATTTTCATTGGAACAACCAACACTGCCGCAATGCGCTCAAGCACAGTGATGACGTTAATCATATATATTGCACTGGATTTGGCTCTACGCCCAATGGGCAATTGGGGTGTATGGATAGCCTTCAATGCCTCTTATGTTTTACGGGCAATAACACTTGGTGCCTTCCTACCTCAGTTAATTCATCGTATTGACGCAAATAAATAATCAAACCAAGTGGATGATCTCAATGTCGAGCAATACAGAAAATAATGCTGATTTGAACGAAACACTTCAAAAACCAGAATCATCCAATCAAGATAAAATAGACAAGGTTTCCGATGTCGAGGCACTCGCTAGACTATTGGATTCTCGTTTTACCATTCCCGGCTTCAATATGAAATTCGGGATAGACAGCTTAATCGGATTAATCCCCGGAATTGGCGATGTCCTAACTGCGATATTGGGACTTTATATCATTGTCAGGGCTATGCATCTTGGAGCCTCTTTCCTTCTCATTGTTCGCATGTTGATCAATTTGCTTGTCGACATGGTTTTGGGGGCTTTCCCATTCCTAGGTGATATATTCGACCTCGCCTTCAGGTCTAACTCCATGAACATCAATATGCTTGTTAGACATCTGGAGAAAAAGGGAGAAAAAACGGACGCAATACACAATACCTAGTGCTTACAGGTCTGCACCTACAGCTTCACTTAGCTGACTAAAGCCATCTGCTTCCAGCAATTGATCTAAACCATTTAGAATTTCGGGAATGAGCGCTGCGCCTTCATAAACAAGTGCCGAATACAATTGAAAACAATGGGCACCTGCGCGTATTTTGAGATATGCAGATTTAGCATCATGAATGCCTCCTGCTCCAATAATATCCAATCGCCCATCGGCTATCCGCGCCACTTGTTTTAAAACCTGTGTCGATTTCTCAAACAAAGGCTTTCCAGATAATCCGCCTGTTTGCTTTGCATTTTCACTTTGCAAAAAGCTTGGACGCTCAATGGTCGTATTGGATACGATCAGCCCTGTCATTCCCTTAGCGAGAAGAACAGTGTCAACAATATCCCTTATCGCTTCTTCATCAATATCAGGTGCTATTTTTAAGAATACGGGGCGTTTGATTTTATGCCGATCTTCCATTTCAAGAATGGTTTCAGATGCAGCCGTCAGTAACGCGCTCAGATCGGATTTATTTTGAAGCCCTCTCAGTCCTGGTGTGTTGGGGGATGAAATATTGAGGGTTATATAAGCACAATATTGCCAAACAGCCTTAATCCCATCGACATAATCACCAACCCGTTTTTCACCTTCAGACGTTTTATTGGCACCCACATTCGCACCGACAACACCCTGATTGGCCGCACCATTTTTCAAACGGTGAACAAAGCTATCCAATCCAGAATTATTAAACCCCATGCGATTGATAACACCGTCATCTTCTTTCAATCTGAAGAGACGCGGTTTTGGGTTTCCATCTTGTGGCTGCGGCGTCACCGTTCCACATTCAACAAAGCCACAGCCTAGCGCGAGGCTGGGTGCAAAAGCATCTGCGTTTTTATCAAACCCTGCGGCTATGCCCAACGGATTTGGCAAATCCAATCCTGAAATTGGCAAATGAGCTTTTAGGCGCTCAGATTGCTTTTTTGACAGCGGCTTTGCTTTGCCAGCCAATCCAAACTTCATCGCCGCTATCGTTGCTCGATGCGCTGTTTCTGGAGGCAATTGCTGAATAAGCGCGAGGCCCAACGCATCAATTATTGTCATTCAGGCAACTCAAATTTGAGAGCATCATCTGGGGCCTGCGGCGCACCAGATGGCCCAATGTCCATATACCAGACCTTTATCGCCTGATTTGCTCTCACTTCACCATAGACATGCGGGAATTTGTCATTTCCACGAGACACTTCCCATTTCAATTGATCACCAAAAGCATTGGCATCAAAGGCAATCAAAACGGCTTCTTCCTCGCCTTGAAACCACTTATCTAGCGTCTCTTGCACCTGAAAAGCTGTTGAAAAATGCACATAGCCATCAGCTATGTCCACGGGCGCTTGTACTAGCTCACCAGCAATAGCTGCTTGCCAAGCCGTCGCATCCAATATTTTAAAAAGTAATCGATTTTCCATAATGACGTTTTGACCAACAATCACGCTTTAATCCAGAGTAAATTCATTATTTACGTCGCCTTTGTCATTAAAAAATCACGATGCAGGACCTAGAACTACGGAAAACTGAAAAAATCTCCAATTAGGACGTTCAACAATCGCGTAGAAGTGATTAGAAGAGTCCTGAGAATGGTTAAAAGCCTTCATATTAAGTATGAAGGATAGATTTTTACGGCCATAGTATAGTTTAAGTTGAGTTTGTCCCGGCATAGGAAAACCTATGCGATACTAAAAAACGTAGAGAAGATATGGAAACCGAGACTTTATTGCCTGCCAAATTGAAAGAAATTCAAGAGGCGCTTGAGAACAATAATCGCAACAAAGCAGCCCGCCTTCTCACGGAGCAAGCCAAAGATCTACCAGAGGAAACTGTTCACCGCCTCGGCCTTGCACAATTAGCTGCAACCATAGGTGAAACAGCGACAACTCGCTTTTATGCAACCCATGCAGTTGCAGGTGATTCAAGCTCCAATACTGCGCTTAAAGCTGCGACACTTCTTGCTGATGTTGGAGACTATCCAAACGCAATAAAAATGGCGCACCGTGTCGTAAAAACAGCAAAGGACTTTGCACCCGGCTGGAATATTTTGGGCACATTGCAAGCTCAGCAGGGACAATTTGCTGAAGCGGAAGAAAGCCTTAAAAAAGCGATTTTCATTCAGCCTAAATCGGCCATTCACTGGCTAGAATTAGCGACAATACACAACTTCACGCCCGATGATCCTATCGTAAAAGATCTACTAAAACTTCAAAGCACGATAGGTTCAACCTCACAAACAAACCAAGGTATCTATCTTTACGCACTCTCCAAAATGATGCGTGATTTAGGCGAAACAGAACAAGCATGGCATGTATTAAATGTTGGTGCGAATTTGATGAACAAAGCAGCACCATATGACAAAGAGAATAACCGTAAAAATGTAGACGACATCCTCGCCTCCATTCGTCAAAACACCTTCGCGCAATTGAAACCAAGTCCCGACACATCCAATCGTGCAATTTTCGTATTTGGAAACCTACGTTCAGGCGGAACCCTTATCCAGCGTATGCTCGTGGGACATCCAGATGTCGCTGGCGGCGATTCCACCGGATTATTCTCATTGGCCGCCGCGACACTTAAAGGCGTATCATCCGAAGAATTGCTTCAACTTCAGTCAAAATACGAAAACCCGTGGCGCGATATGGCGGCAGCATATTACCACATGATCAAATCACGCTTTGGTGCTGAAGGCCGTATTGTCGACCGCACATTGGCGCAAGCACGTCTTGCCCCAATCATTCACCACGCAATGCCAAAAGCACCTCTCATCTGGATCCGCCGCAACATTGAAGACACTGCGTATTCACAATTCAAAACATGTTTTGCCAATGGTGGTAGATGGTCCTTTAATCAAGAAAACCTTGGTGAACACTTCGCACAAGAAGAAAAGCTCTTCGAAGCAATCGCACCTTCCCTTGGCGATGCACTCCTCATTGTAAATTATGAAGATTTGGTCGCAAATCCAGAAGCAGAACGTGCACGCATTTACGCACATTGCGGATTAGACGCTTCAGCTGAAATTCAACCCACACATGCTGTGCCAAACAATCCAATTGTCAGCTCCAGTATTGTTGGGATTAGCAAACCAATCTACACCGATGCCATTGGAAAAGGCGCTGCCAACGCGCAATACATGTCGGCATTTAAAACTGCATATGCAGCAGCCAAAGCCTAGTCCGTTTTATTATGCAAGACAGACAACACAATCAGCTTGAACTCAGATTAGAGCGATAGTGAACTTCTATTTAACCCGCCTATTTTATGAATATGGCGGGTTAAATTTTGAAAGACTCATGCCTATGGTTGTTTCACGATCAAGAACATCCATATCCATTAAGCTTCCATAGAAATTATTACAGAAAGTCGTCCGCGTAGATGTCTAAAAAACACGGTAAAAATGCGTTTTTCTTTGTCTTGATTGTCGTGTTAATGGACATGATCGGCTTTGGACTTGTGATGCCGGTTATGCCGCAACTTATTTCCGAACTCACTGGTTTAGAAAACGTAGAAGCTGTCGCTTGGGCCGGACCAATCATCGCTGTCTACGCACTTATGAATTTCATATTTGGACCATTGCTAGGCGGCATATCAGATCGCTTTGGTCGTCGGCCTGTCATCCTGATTTCTGTTGCTATGCTGGGCGTGAATTTTCTAATTAGCGGATTAGCTTCGTCCATCTGGATGCTATTTATCGGGCGCGTCTTATCTGGAATATCTGGAGCGACCTTTTCAACAGCCAATGCTTATATTGCCGACGTAACAGAGCCAGAAAATCGCGGCAAAGCATTTGGAATGATTGGGGCAATGTTTGGCCTTGGCTTCATCATCGGACCTGCATTGGGCGGTATTTTGGGGGACATACACATGCGTGCCCCTTTCTTTGCTGCAGCAGCGCTTTCTTTCATCTCATTTTTATATGGCTTGTTTGTGCTACCGGAATCTTTAGATCCCGAAAACAGACGCTCATTTGATCTAGCCCGGGCCAATCCTTTTGGTGCATTCAAACACTTTGTGAAACTCCCCCATATCGCGTGGCTATTGCTAGCTGTCGGCTTGTTTTCTTTGGCACATAATGTCTACCCAGCTATTTGGTCATTCCACGGCGAAATCCGATATAATTGGACAGCCAAAGAAATTGGGATTTCACTCAGTATAATGGGATTAACTGCCGCCATCGTACAAGGCGGTTTGATAGGCATAGTTATCAAACGCTTTGGCTCGGCAAACACAGTGTGGCTAGGCCTCAGCGTCTCAATCCTTTGTTATATTGGATTTGCTTTCGCCGGATTGCCTTGGATCGTCTATATGATCATCCCGTTTTCTGCGTTGGGTGGTTTAACCATGCCAGCCTTAAATGCAATCACTTCTTCACAAACAGCCAAAAATGCACAAGGCGAACTTCAAGGGGCACAAAGTAGTCTACAAGCCCTTGCTCAGATTATCGCCCCTATCATGATGACTCAGGTGTTATCTAGCTTTTCAGCAGAAGATGCGCCCATACAATTCATAGGTGCGCCTTTCATATTGGCAGCAGTACTCGCTTTATGTGCCGCACCCTTTATCTGGATCGGTTTAAAACATGCCGATGCCAAGAAAATAGATGATGCCAAAGCAGTTCTCGCCACGCCACTTGAACAAGAAACACAGCAAATTCCATAAAAAAACGCGCTGAACCAATGCTCAGCGCGTTGCTTTTTCTTTAAATTTTGTGTCGAGACTATTTGGCGATTTTACCAGCCAAAACGCCTAGAATGCCTCCACCTACGCCGCCTTCAATAAGGTTAGCAAGCATACGCATCATGTCTCCGCCGCCCATAATGGATGCAAGATCCAGATTGACCATCTCTGATAATTGCCCGGCTCCAACGCCGCCTGCAACACCGCCGATAAGCCCCATAATCGTGCCTAAATTCCCTTTGCCGCCGACAAGCTTCATAAGAATCGGGCCAAGCACAGCACCTCCGACTCCATTTAACAGCAGTGGAAATAAATCTTGCATAATCAAACCCCTATCACATGCATTTCTATATTTTTGACAAAGAACAAATCATCTTCAGAAGATATTCGCAAAGCAAATACTTCTTCAAGCCCAATTTATAACACTCAAACATAATCAAAGCATTTGCGCAAAAGCTTGATGCAGTTGAAACACCTAGCCGAAAACGACCGTCTTGTTTTGATTGCTAAAAATACGCCCCTCAGTGTGGAGTTTAACAGCACGCGCTAGCACGCGCGCTTCTGTATCACGGCCTAATGCAGCCATATCTTCAGCTGTTAATCGATGGTCAGCAGGTTCAACCGCCTGAGAGATAATCGGACCTTCATCCAAATCCGGCGTCACATAATGCGCTGTCGCTCCCACCAGCTTTACACCGCGATCAAAGGCCTGATGATAAGGTTTTGCTCCCTTAAACGATGGCAAGAAGGAGTGATGTATATTGATACATCTTCCCTCTAGTTTACGGCACATATCATCTGATAAGACCTGCATATACCTCGCCAATACAACAAGGTCTGCCTTCACATCCTCAATCACATCCAGCATACGCTCTTCAGCTTGCGGCTTGTTATCCTTGTTCACCGGCACATGGTAATAAGGCACATCATGCCTTTCCGCTAACCAACCACATGTCAGGTGATTGGATATAATTGCTGAAATATTGATATTGAGAGCACCGGTGCGGTGTCGATACAATAAGTCGTTTAAACAATGATCTCCCTTGGAGACCAATATCACCACATTGGGTTTAACTTTCGCATCTCTCAATTCCCAATCCATACCCCATTTTTTGGCAACAGGTTCGAATTCCGAACTGAAATTTGACCGCGAAAACGCGTTGCTTTCAGGAATGAATTTGACACGATAGAAAAACAGACCAGTCGCTGGATCTCCAAAGTTTGCACTTTCGGTGATAAACAACCGTCGATCTGATAAAAAACGCGCCACTTCAGACACAAGCCCGATTGAATCCTTACATGATAGGCGAAGAATGAAGCTGTCATTGTCAGGAATAGAATTCATGGCTTGTAAGTCGTCCTTATAAAATGCATCAGTGTGCAAATAGCCATCGCACCAGCATTGTGCAAGCAAGAGATTTTAATACACGTGAATAAACGAGAATATTCATCGCCTAAACGCCCTGCTCTCTTTCTTGATAGAGATGGTGTCATAAATGTCGACAAAGGCTATGTCGACACACCTGATGGCTTTGAGTTTATACCTGGCGCAATCGACACAATAGCCGCTTTTAACAAAGCAAACTGGCGTGTTTTCGTCGTCACCAATCAGACAGGTATCGCGCATGGACATTATACCGAAGAAGACATGTTCCGCGTCCATGCATATATGCAATCTCAATTATCCAAGCACAAAGCCTCAATAGACCGTATCTATTACTGCCCTTATGATATTCGCGGCAGCGTCACGCGCTATTGCATCGAGAGTGAAGATCGCAAACCAGCTTCCGGCATGTTGCTAAAAGCTATGGAAGACTTCCCAACAATTGAAGAAGCCTCATTCCTGATTGGTGATAAGCCTACAGACATAACCGCCGCCCAAGGTGCAGGCATCAAAAGCTATCTGTTTAAGGCAGATAACTTGCTCGAATTTGTTCAAACAATCAAAGACGAAAACATCCAGAAAGTTTTTGATGCCGCCAGCTGATAGGGTTCAGGGTTCACATCTTACACGTAATTTCTCACTGTGATGTGAAATCAAGTGTTTTGCCTAAAACGACCAATTTGCAGATAAAACTTCTCAATTGAAGTCAAACAAGGTCGCGCCAATGCCCGCTAAATATGCTCTTTTTATCACTAGAGTACTCATCACGCTTTTTCTTCTACCATGGGTGATGCTCCGTTTTACAAATGCCGAAGCAGCAAAAAATATAGCTTCGAAATACTACAAAGTCTCTTCACTTCCCGACATTGCAAACATGGGCGTTGGTGTGTTGTGGATCATTCTTCTTTTGGCATTCGTTACAGGCTTTAAGAAGCACATAAGCTATGCACTCGTTTTGGCATTACATACTTTTGGAACAATAATGACTTTGCCATTTCTCATTCCTGGCACTGAAAATTTCAACATTCTCTTCATGGCTGCACTTCCAACTATTGGTGCAATGTTACTTTTGTTTTCCTTGCGCTCTCAAGACACATTCCTAGCGTTCAAATAGACATTACCCATACAAAACGGGGAGCACTGAAATAGCGCTCCCCGTTTAAAACATACTTTAAAAGTTCAATTTCTAACCACCCAACACGCCTGCAATAGCTGCTTTCGCGGCAAGTATTGGGCTAACAAGATGCGTACGTCCGCCACGCCCCTGACGGCCTTCAAAATTACGGTTGGATGTCGAAGCACACCGCTCCTGTGGAGCGAGTGTATCTGGGTTCATCCCCAAACACATGGAACACCCCGGTTCACGCCATTCAAATCCGGCTTCAAGAAAAATTTCATGCAAACCTTCTTCTTCAGCTTGTGCGCGGACAAGCCCTGATCCCGGCACCGCCATTGCGCGTACACCTGTCGCAACTTTTTTGCCCTTAACAACTTCCGCAGCTGCACGAAAATCTTCTATCCGCGAGTTAGTACAAGACCCGATAAAGACGCGATCAATTTTCAGGTCTTTAAGTGGTTCGCCAGCTTTTATGCCCATATATTCCAACGCGCGTTCAGCAGCGGAACGTTTGATCGGATCAGCAATCTCAGACGGAATTGGCGCATTTGCGCTTAGTGGCAAAGCCTGCTCGGGTGATGTTCCCCAAGTAGCAGTCGGGCCCACATCTTCAGCGCGAATTTCAACAATCTCATCCCAATTGGCATCTTTATCTGAAAACAATGTTTTCCAATAAGAAAGCGCCGCTTCCCATTGTCCGGCTTTGGGCGCAGATGGACGTCCTTGAATATAATCAAATGTCGTTTGGTCAGGCGCAACCAAACCCGCACGCGCACCACCCTCAATCGACAGATTGCACAAAGTCATACGAGACTCCATCGACATATTCTCGATAGTTTCTCCCATAAATTCCATCACACATCCCGTACCACCAGCTGTTCCAATGATCGAAATTAAGTGCAAAGCAAGGTCTTTGGCACCCACACCTTCTTGAAATTTACCACTGACTTTAACAGCCATATTTTTCATTTTGCGGGCACGCAAAGTCTGCGTTGCTAGCACATGCTCGACTTCAGACGTCCCAATACCATGCGCAAGCGCTCCAAAAGCACCATGCGTCGACGTGTGGCTGTCTCCACATACAATCGTCATTCCCGGCTGCGTACGCCCTTGTTCAGGACCAACCACGTGCACAATGCCGTTATTGATGTGTCCCATCGGGTAAAATTCAATGCCGTGTTCTTTGACATTAGCAGATAGCATTTCAAGCTGAGTCTTGGCTTGAATATCCTTCACACCATCCAGACCAGCTGCCTGATTTTCAGTGGGTGTATTATGATCTGCCGTTGCCAGCGTAAGATCTGGACGTCGTACTTTGCGTCCAGCAGCTTTCAGGCCAGCAAAAGCCTGCGGCGTTGTCACTTCATGTATCAAGTGCAAATCAATGAATAAAAGCGCTTCACCTGTCTGTGCATTTTCATGCGTTAGGTGAGCATCCCAAATTTTGTCATAAAGAGTTTTGTGTGTCATGGCGCTTATATGCCGCTTCAAATCACGTGATGCAAGCAGCACATGAGCTGAATTTCAAAAATCAAATGCGATTGCAAATCTTTTGCATTGATGCATTCTCACAATAGGCGCACTATATGCCTATAAGAGCCATTTCTGATTCAATGCGTATTTTAAAAACGACCATAATGGAAGCCAACTTCTTGATATGACACAGAGCGCAAAACGCTTCTTATGGATGATTTGCGGCTTCGTTGCTTTAGCGCTTGGCGTCGCAGGAATTATTCTACCTCTATTGCCACATACAGTGTTTCTTTTGATTGCAGCTTTTTGTTTCTCACGCGGCTCTGAACGATTGCATTCTTGGCTCATCAATCACAAGCATTTAGGCCCCCCCATTCGTGACTGGAATGAACATGGTGCCATCCCACTAAAAGCAAAAATAATTGCAAGCATTATGATGGCTGCGACCCTTGGAACCGCCTATTTATTTCACGCTCCAAACCCAGTCATCATCGCGCAAATAATTATACTTCCTCTTGTTGGATTATTCATATGGAGCCGCCCCAGCGGCCCCAAATCGTCAGCAGAAACCTAAACAAAATAAGCCAGCCCTCACCTGAAAATCATGCAAATAGTCTGACATGAGCAATAAGAACGATAATTTTGGGTTTGCTTCTAAACCGCAGGGCCAGCCGGAAGCTGCAATGTGATTTTCACGCCAGGTTCGCCTGAATCATCAATGACAAACGTCCCCTTTAATCCATGCATAATTTTACGGCATAAACTCAATCCAATACCAGCCCCTCGAAAACCTTCCTTGGAATGTAGTTTTTGAAATACGCTTGAATAAGCATCAGAGGGTAAATACGAAAATCCAGCGCTATTATCTTGATACTCAATCACCAAATTATCGCCCTCCTTTTTTCCAAAAATCTTCACTTCCAATAAAGCTTTATCTTTGCTGAATTTTATGGAGTTATCTATGAGCTGGTAGAGGACTTCACTTAGCAATTCAGGATCGCTCCATACCTGTTCAGCGCAATGCAGTTGTATATTTAAATCGTCTGCCGATATTGTATTTTTAAGGCGCGATTTCACCTTTTCTAAACATAGCGACAAGTCAATTGCCTTCAATTCTGATGCTTGCAAATTTAACCGAATATACTTCACCAATGCCTCAAGCTGCTCATTCATATTCCGGCCACTTGAACTGATAATATTTAGATATTCCAAAACCTCTTCAGGTATCTCGTCTACTTCTGTCGCTAATTTTGCAAATTGGGTGATATGGCGAACAGGTGCCCGAACATCATGCGACAATGCACATGCAATCTTGGACATCTCATCAGAACTAAATAAAGATGCCTCTTGTTCAGTTACCAAGTCTTTATTCATCCCCAAACGAACCTGATTATCGTCAACAACGATATGTGGCGATTGATCTGGCAACACCATTGTCGATATCATTATCATCTTGTCAGAAGAAAAATCGAATTCTTCCTCTAGCTGAAACACCCCTTTTGAGCAGACTGGATCGCCATTTTTGATACTTTTGACAGGCCAATCGAATTTAGTTGCGAGTAACCTAGACACATCACTCAAACAACCAGCCGATTTTGGTTCACAAATAACAATAGCATCTTTTAAGGGATCAAAGCTCGATGCTGAGAGCTGTTCTACTACCTCAACATTTTTTTGAGGAAGCATAATGAGCCATAAATTATAGATTTGTTTCAACTCATACCCCGACATTGTATACGATCAATAAGTGATCACTATATCCATTTCAAAACGCTGTGTTTTATAAGATTTCTCTACATACCCATTGCGCCAGCAACAAAAAAAGCACTCTATTCTGAGTCTCGACTTCGTCCAAATACAATTAACAGATGCATTTTAATTTTGCTTTTCTGTTTCTTGCTTATAGGTATAGTTAATTTTGATTCTTAAATTCACGATTTAGCTTGAATTATAGGTGACTGGAGCACTTGATGGGAAAGAATGACCAGTCGTCTGTGGTTAGGTTTTTCAATAAAAGCCTCCGTTTACACGGAGCGCTAACCTTCCCTTTGATGATTGCTGCCATCGGCATCTTGGCTGCTTCATGGACTGGGTTACACTTTCGAAAGCAGAACCTCTTAAAAGCAAGTGACTTTTCTCAGAAACGATTTGAACTCACCGTTCATGAGATTAATGATAACATACACATTAGTGTTGATATGCTTACGGCGTTAAACAGTATGTTCTTATCATCTCAACAGGTCGACAGAGCTGAGTTTGATACGTTTGCGAAAAAGCTAATTGAACGTCATTCCTTCATTGAAGCGCTTATATGGGCACCCAAAATTTCCGAGGATGAGCGACAAAATTTTGAACAATTTGTTCGAGATGAAGGCTATGATGACTATGTCATCAGAGAAACTCTATATGGGGTTCCGACCGACATCTCTCCTGAAAAACCATTTTATTTTCCAATCCTTTATCTAGAGCCATTGGCACCGCACAATAAAAATATGTTGGGTGTGGATTTTTTAAGTAGAAACCATCTCGCCCTTGCCGTGCAGGCGGCCACCGAACAAGGGATCCCGACGGTATCAGAACAAATTAAAATGCCCACGCGAGAAAAAATAAGCTCAGGCGTTTTGATTTTTTATGCAGTTGCCGAAAACATTGTTGATGAATCTTCTCCAATTGCGGGTGTAACAACACTTGCGGTCAATATTGAAAATTTATTTGAAGAAGTGTTTGCAGACTTGCACGCAGATACAGCTATTTCAATTCGCGACATCACCGAAAGTGGAAAAGCTTCCCCTATTTATACCGCCATAAATCAAGATGAAGAAACTTATGACGCGTTCAAATCAACTTATGTCGTAGATTTCCTAAATCGTTCTTGGGAAATTTCCCTCACACCAACAAAACACTCCATTGATGAAATCAAAAGTGTAGAGCCTTGGCTGATCTTCTTCTTGGGGTCAGGCTTTGCAATTTTTAGCGCAATTTCGATTGCTCGACATTCTAAACAGCGCGAAATTGTTGAAAAATTGGTGCAGTCACGGACAACAGAATTAAAAACTGCAAATTTAGAACTGGAAGAATTTGCTTATAGATCCTCCCATGATTTGCGCTCACCTTTAATTTCGTCCATTCGACTAATTGAAATCGCAAAAAGCTCAATGCACAGCGGAGATTTAGATACCGCCGATGTAAGCCTTTCTCATGTGGAACAATCTCTTACGAAGCTCGAAAATCTGGTACGAGATATTTTATCACTCACCAAAACAAAACATCAGGCCGAAGAAAATCGCCTTATAGACGTTGAAAAATTAATAAAGCGATCTATCGAGCAAGTTGCGCATTTGGAAAATTTCGAACGGGTCGATTTTCAAATTGAATTAACGCACACTGCAGAACTTCGAACAAAAGAATCTCGATTTAATCTTATTGCAGAAAATCTAATTTCAAATGCAATCAAATACCAAGATACAAATAATAAATCTTCATTCATCAAAATTTTAACATCGAATAATGACGCCATGTTCAAACTTGAAGTTATCGATAACGGCATTGGAATTCCCGAACATAAGAAATCCCAACTCTTTCAAATGTTCCAACGCTTTCATGGCAATGTGTCTTTCGGCTCTGGCCTTGGATTGTACATGATAGAAAAAAGCGCCGCATTAATGGGGGGAACTATCGAATACTGTGACACCCATAATAATACTTGCTTTAAACTGAAAATACCGCTCAAATAACCTCTATTCTACCACACTGTCTTGCTAGCATTGATAAAATGAAAATAGAGCGCGTTCTAATAGTTGACGATTCCAATGCTGATTTGTTTCTCTCGGAACTTGTCATAAAAAAACATGACAAAAATATTGAAATCCAAACAGCATATAATGGTAGAGAAGCTCTAGAGATTTTAGATAGTTTAGATGTTCAGCCGGACATAATATTTCTTGATATCAACATGCCTGAAATGAACGGGCACGAATTTCTTGAAATCTATAATCAAAGAACCGATCAAACATCGGTGGTTATTATGTTGACTTCGTCTGATCAAAAAATTGATATCGAAAAAGCGACTGCATACGATTGTGTAAAACACTTCTTTACGAAGCCGCTTGATGAAGACGATTTGAAAATGCTGGCATTAGAAAACTTTTCGTAACCGTTTTCTTCTCAAGACATTGCTCATCACAACGGAATACAAAACACAATACTTTACCAGTATTGCAGCACCATCAGCACATTTTGACCCAAAATATTCAGCACAAATATGACAATGTTTGCGGAGATGAACCGCTCATTCTCGATATTTCAAGCTTCAAATTTCATACGAAATCGTGACACTCTCTTCTCAAAACAACACCAAATTTCTGTTGTCCAAAGCACGTCCCCCCCCCTTTCTAAAACTGCTTTCCTTTTCTCAACACCAAGAAAAAAGGCTACCCACAAAATGGGCAGCCTTTTCTTTTAATACTCTAAACGGAGGTCTTGTTTAGAATTTGCGGTTTACAGTCACGAATGCTGTACGTCCACGAAGGTCATAACCACCTGACAATGGAATGTTACCGCGACGTGTAGCAACACCTGTTGAGATGTATGGAGGATCTTCATCGAAAACGTTCAAGAAACCACCCACAATGCTCCAGTCGTCATTTTGGTAACGTACTGATAAATCATGAGTTAATGTTGAATCTGCATCCACGATGTAACGAGCAGCGCGACCAAAGTAAGTTGAGAACTCATCTGCATAAATTGCGTTGCTAGTTTCGTGAATGTAGTCAAACAACCAAGAGTAAGTCCAGTCACCACGTTCAATACTTACGCGTCCATTACCAACCCATTCTGGGTCACCAATTGTTCCTGAGAAATCATCTGTATCGAACCCAGATTCAGCATCAGAATCGAACAATAGCGCGATATCTTCAGTTGTTTGTGTTGCTTGAAGTTCAAAAACCATACTACCGAAATCAAAGTCGTGATTGTAACGAATTGTATAGTCAAAACCAGACGTTTTCTGTTGGTTCACGTTCAAGAAACTATCCGTAACCGTTGCCACACCGTGGTGAGCAAGTGCGTTTGCTGGATCATTTGTACGCGTAAACAGATCACAGAAAGCGTTCGGGAAGTTGTTAGCTCCGTAACATCCTCCAAGAATCGCACCTGCACCCAAGCTACTCACCTGATCATTCACTTCAATTGAGAAGTAATCAATCGCAATAGAAAGGTCAGCAAATGTTGGCGTAAAAATAACACCTATAGTTTCTGACTCAGAAGTCTCAGCTTTGAGGTTACCAGCTCCACCACCTGATGTGATTGTGGCACTTGACGCTGCACCATTATAGTCATCTGGAATACCATCTGCCGCACAGTTTGTGCGAATGTTGGCATTTGTTGAGTTACCCCAATCGATACAAGGGTCAATTGAAGATTGAGATAGGAAGGACGTTTGGCTACCAAGGTATAGCTCATAAAGTGCTGGTGCACGGTATGATGTACCTTTAGAACCACGGAAACGTACTGACGGGATAACCTGCCAGTTCAATCCAGCCTTCCATACATCACCTGTGCCGTAAGAAGCATAGTTAAATGTACGTGCTGAACCATTGAATGACAATTCTTCAAATCCAGGAACACCTTTTAAGATAGGTACTTCTAGCTCTGCAAAATATTCAACCACATCATCTTCACCCTTGGTTACAAGCGCGGAACTTGAACCCCAAAGGTCTCCATTGATTGAAGCTTCGGATGGTTGGTCATCAATCGAGAATTCCCGCGCTTCAAAACCAACAGCTAGACCGACCTCACCAGCTGGTAATTCGAAAATAGGACCAGAAGCAACCGCTGTGAACAAGGATTGCTCATAAGTTGTCTCACCCTCTTCATAGCTGGAAATTGCATCATACCATGACATGTCAGCGCCGCTTAATGCTTCTGGTGTAAACAGGTCATAAGTTGGTGCGAAAGAGTATCCAGGCCCTTCTATACCATAATTGTAATTCCAGTCACCTGATTTAGAAACCAAGATCTGGTTTCCGCCATATGTACCTTTTGATTTGGATGTCACAGCATCAAGGGACCAAGTCCAATCAGGTAACAAACCACCAAAAGTACCATCAACACCTGTCGCTAAGTTGTAATAGTCGACATTAATTTCACTATTTGACGGCGCAATCGCCACTGGCTGAACGAGGGAGCCAAGTGGGTTTGTGAAATCACTGTCTGTGCCATCAGCGTTTAAATATCCGTAACCGGAACCTGCAAGAGATGCATCCGCAATGATTGGGAAGAATTGACGCCAGCCTTCAGACTTTGTTTTACGCGAGCTATATAATAGTTCTGTATCCCATGTGATGCCGCCAAGAACATCAAACTCGAAGTTGGATGACCCGTATAATGTCAACAAATCCATAGCGTTGTATGCGTCTTCAGTTAGAGCATATTCACTATTGATCACATCTTCGTAAAAAGCCACACCACCAGCGTCATCATAACGACCGTTTGCACGTGGACGATAACCTTCTAGACCACCGATAGTTACACCATCTGGGGATGGTATGTAACGGTCTCCGGTAAAGAGATCGATGATTGTGTTGTGATAAACGTTTCCACTGGAACATGATAGATTTGTACCAGCTTGGATAGAACGGTCTTCACGATCAATATTTTCACCAGTTGTGGCGTCATAAACATTGTCATTTGGACAAGAAAGATAGTCACGGTCTCCGATTGAGAGATCTTTACGCTTGGTGTATTGAGCCGCTAGAACGATGTTACCTTTATCAAAGTTTAAACCGTAAGCTCCATCAATTACCAGAGATTCACCACCACCTTCTACAGGCTGATTATACTGAACTGTTACTTCAGGGCGATCAATCGATGTTCTTGTTATGACGTTTACAACACCTGCAACAGCATCAGAACCATAGATTGAAGAAGCACCATCTTTCAGGATATCAACACGCGTGATGACAGAGCTAGGTAGCACGTTCAAGTCAAATGAACCGACCTGACCACGAGTACCCGCAGGTCCTGGACGACGTCCGTTTAGAAGAACAAGTGAACGGTTTGCACCAAGGCCCCTAAGAGACACAGAGTTAATACCTGTACCACCCTCAACAACAAACCCTCCAAATTGGTTATTTAATTGAACGGAACCGGCTGCAACTGATGAACCCTGAATAATTTCAGCTGTATCAACCAAACCTTCCAGAGTCGCGACTTCCGCTGTGATTACCTGAATAGGAGATGTTGATGTGAATTCATCGCGGCGAAGTAACGAACCAGTTACAACAACACGATCCATACGTTTTGTATCTTCAGCCGCTGGCGCTTCGACAGCGTCAGGTGCGGTAGTCGTTTCAGTTTCTTGAGCGTAAGCTGAAGTAAACAACAAAGTACTCGCGGCTACTCCGGAGAGTAATAGCGACGTCTTCGCTTTAAGTAATTTCTTCATTTAAGTTAAAGACCCATGTTAATCAATATATATTATTGATGAATGTTTGGGATTAGTTTCCCAGGATTTTATGTCAAAGAATGCCCCAATGACACAGAACTGCCACAAAGTTCGCATTTCAAATTTAATTTGCCAAGGTGTAAAAACTTAGAGAGGAACAAAAAAAGCTTAGATTCATGTCATTTGCTAGAAAATGTGACTAATTAGCTACAAATTATGCAAATTTTAAGCGCTACGAGCCGATATCACGATAGATATCGACTAATCTCTACGAATGTCATATTTGATATTTCTAAAATTATATGGAATGAGTCTGTCTGAAATTTTACGCATGTAAGATTTTGGAGTTTAAAAACTACACTTGCGGTTGCTATAAAACACAACCCACAAGCTGCATGTAATATTCTGGTTGCATTCCATAAAACGTTTCTGAGGTGAAGAATGAAATTATTAAAGTCTATGGCTTTTGCGTTTGCGGCGATATCAATAACATGGGGTGCAAACGCGCAAATTCCTGTCGAGGATTTAGGGCGATACCCAGCCATGTCTTCGCTGGACATGTCCCCTGATGGGAAATTTCTTGTGGGCCTTATGACCCCTCCCGGAAACGACGGAACAGACCGCGGTGTCGCTGTTTGGGATCTCACAAAACCAGGATCAGCGCCAACATTTACGCCATCCAATGACAAGATGAAATTCATCGGTGCATCCGCATTTAAGGCGGGTAAAATTCTTGTTCGTGCCAACCAAGCTTGGACTGGCGCGATGTATGGATGTATCGAAGGAAAATCCACAGGCGCGACTAAAACCTTCATTCAAAAAACTTATATGACAGACATCAAAATGAAAAAGTTTGATGAGCCTTTTGAGCCAGTTAAGACTGGAAATGGGATCTTAGAAACTTGCGCGAAAGTGTCTGACGTTGGTGGCATCGTTGCGGATCTACCGCTGGATGATACTAGAGTTGTCGTAAGCCGCGTAAGTAAAGAGTGGGAATTTACCGAATACCTCGTTTATGATTTGAAAAAGGATTCTTATAAGCTTATTTTTCGCGAAAACGCCACTGATAGCCTCGGATTGATAGATACTCGAACAGGCGAATTGTTGACCAAACAGCGTCTAGATAATCTAGCAGATGGAGAATATTATTTCACCACTCTCATTGTTAATGATGCAGGTGAGTTTGAAGAGCACAGCCAACTAACTTGGACATCCTCAAAACGCAATACAATTGATGTTGTTGGAAAAGATGAAACATCAGGTAAATATTATGTTGTGACTGATCAGTTCAGCGATAAATCTGCGCTTTACATGTATGACGCAAAAGCTAAAAAGTTTGATGATCAACCACTTTTTGCGCACCCTGATTTCTCTGTCACAGGCATATCACTTGGCCGGAAACCTAATAACTTCAACAAACTGTTAGCTGTCTTCTATGATGCCGCGGATGAGGAAGTTTACTATGTTGATGAGGATCTTTATGCTATTCACGAAGGATTAAAATCAGCATTTCCAGGCAAAACGATCACTATCAGAGAATATACAGAAGACTTTTCCAAAGTCCTCTTTATAACCGGTAGCACAGTCGACACGGCAACTTATTATTTGCTACGCGATCGTAAGGTACCGGAACTCATTGGAGCCTCACGTCCATGGATTTTACCTCAGGACATCGGACCAACTGAACTTGTTTATTACAATGCTCGTGATGGAATGAAGATTCCTGCATTTCTAGCAAAACCTCCAGGTTGGAAAAACGGTGATGGCCCGGTTCCAACAGTTATTATGCCACACGGGGGGCCTTGGGCGCGTGATTATGCACAATCCTCCGGCGGCGGCGACACATGGGTGCACTTTTTTACATCTCGTGGTTACGCAGTTCTTAAACCTCAATATCGCGGTTCTCGGGGCTGGGGCCACAGTCTTTGGTTAGCAGGTGACAATGAGTGGGGGCAGAAAATGCAGGATGATAAAGACGATGGAGCTGCTTGGCTTGTTCAAGAAGGCATTGCCGATCCAAATAAACTCGTCATGATGGGATATTCATACGGAGGCTTTGCAGCATTTGCAGCAACTGTTCGTGAGAATAGCCCTTATCAATGTGCCATTGCGGGTGCAGGTGTTGCCAATTTAGAACGAGTAGGCGCACTTTGGAGCAATGACCGCATCCAGCGTGCTATTCAAGGCCACACTGTGACAGGCATGGACCCGATAGAGAACACAGATAAAGCAAACATTCCAATACTGATTTTCCACGGTGATCGCGATGTGCGTGTGCCACTTTTCCACTCAACTGATTTTTACAACAAAGTAAAAGACAAAGTGGATGCTGAATTGGTTGTTGTGAAAGACATGCCACACAGCAATCCTTGGTGGCCTGAAAACTTCAATACCAGCTTTAATGCAATTGATGATTTCTTGGACAACCGCTGTTTTAGCAACTAAAAAAACCTACGAAAAGGGCTTGGCATCAAACCAAGCCCTTTTCATTTTAAGCTCAGGGAATGATCCAGCAATTTATATCATTCTTCCTTCCCCACAGTCGTGAATTTAGGGATAGAAGCAATACCGGATATAAGCGACCATTTGATTTGGAATTTCAGATAAAGACTTCTATTATGCAAATCGCATAGACTTAGTTCTGACTTCAACCGATGTATTGAATGATTACAGCCATGCATTAGAAATAAACGGCGCTAGTTTCATGGCTGATAGCTGCTTCAAAGGATGCGTGCACATTGTCTTTACAAGCTTGAAGGTCTACTTACTTTATTTGTTCAATTTTCTGAAAAATTAGTCAGACGAGATGAGATGGTGGTCTGGGGAGGATTCGAACCCCCGACCCCTTGATTCGTAGTCAAGTGCTCTATCCAACTGAGCTACCAAACCATTCATCATCTCGTCTGAGAGGCGGTTTCTATCGTTACCTCCCCAAGGATGCAAGTAAAAATTTCAAAAAGATCGCTATAGAGTCAAAAAACTTCATCTAGCTCTGTTTTTTAATAGATTTATTCGCTTCAAATACGCCGCGTGCAACTGCGCGCGCTAAAGTCCCGGCCGCAAGCTCACCGAGTCGAGCGAGGACCAATGGATGAGGCTCAGGCAATGCTTGTTTTGCTGTCGACATAACAAATACCACATCCCCGTCAAATGGTGCAAAAACCGGACGTATCGCTCGTGATAATCCTGACAATGCCATTTGAGCCACCCGCTTGGCTTGTGCTGGTGTCAACGCCACGTCGGTTGCAACACAGGCAATTGTTGTATTCTCTCTATCTGTAGAAGTCGATTGCATTGCTAAGGGATTTATCTTCGCCCCCCCCCAATCATCGGGATCAAGAGAGAAATCAGCAGGAGGCCGCATACCGCCAAACTCATTTTTAATTTCGTATGGGAAGGCCCAAAAAGCATCACACCCCGGCATACGTGTTGCACCAAAACAGTTTACGCCAACAAGTGCTCCAATCGTCATTCCATCCAGCGTTACTACACTGGCAGATCCCAATCCCCCACGCTCATTGCCTGCACGGGCTCCAAACCCCGCACCAGCTCGCCCAATGGCGTGTCCATCTTTTGCATTTAATGCGTCAATATAAGCGGCACGCCCCAACGCTCTATAGGGCGTATCTTCCCCCCATTGCTTATCGCCGCCATTCGCAAGGTCATACAAGATAGCTGACGGGACGACAGGAGATTTTGGTACATTGGGTAAGTCCATCAATCCGAACCCCTCTCCCTTAGCGCCGAGAGCTGCTACAACACCATCTGCAGCAGCCAGTCCATAAACAGAACCACCAGAAAGAACGACAGCATCAACAGCATCTACCAGTTTGTCAGCCCCTAAAGCATCCGTCTCTCGTGTACCGGGGCCGCCGCCCGCAATTGCAGCAGCACAAACAGCGCGCTCATCAGGTAAGATAACCGTGCTTCCTGTGAGTACCTTTTCATCGTGTGAATTACCCACTTTTATTCCAGGCACATCAGTAATTAAATTTTTCGCGCCGACGCATGTTGTAGTCATAGGGTGCCTGTACTTATCTAAAGTCATAGAATTCTGGATAGAGATCAAATATCTATCCTGATATACCAATCATGAATAGATCAACCGAACTAATGACATTAAGGGACATCGATCAATATGCGCTTTAAACACGTTTTGATGACAGCCAGTTTTTTGACAGCGCTTGTGGCCTGCCAGATCAATGAACCCCATTCGGATTCAAAAAATGCCGGCGACGAACAGGTAATCTCTAGAGAAGCAAATGCACTCGCTACAGAGTCAAACTGGCGACTATCAGGTCAAGCAATGGCAACTGCAGCAAATCCGCATGCCGTTAAAGCCGCTGAAGCCGTATTGAAACGTGGTGGCCATGCTGTTGATGCAGCTATAGCTGCCCATGCTGTGCTAGGACTTGTTGAGCCTCAAAGCTCAGGAATAGGCGGTGGTGGCTTCATGATGGTATATGATCGCAATAGCGGCACGACACGCATGTATGATGGACGCGAGACTGCGCCTGCCGCCATTGATGAAAACTTGTTCTTCAATGATGCTGGTGAACCGATGGATTACGTCACAGCATGGCAAAGCGGCAGAAGTGTTGGTGTCCCTTCAATCGTACGCACCTATGGCCAAGCTTATGAAGATTTTGGGATCGTTGAATGGAGCAGCTTGTTTGGCGCAGCTGAAAAGCTTGCAAGTGACGGCTTTCCAGTTTCCCCCCGCCTCAATGGACTGCTTTCCAATGAACGCCTACGCGGCGCAATGAACCTTGATGACAATACATCAAGTGCTGCTTATTTTTACCCTGACAACTCCCCTTTAGAAGTGGGCTATAATCGCACAAATCCAGCCTATGCTGAACTGATGAAGAATATTGCGACCAAGGGCGCGGACTGGTTTTATGAAGGCCCATTATCTGACGCAATTGAAAAAGCAGTAAAATCCGCTGAAATTCCTGGTGCACTTACCGCTAAAGATATCCGCGCTTACGAGGCTGTTGAACGCAATGCACTCTGCGGCCCATATAAAACCTACAAAATATGTTCCGCACCGCCACCTTCATCGGGCGGTATTACACAACCCATGATCCTCGGCTTATATGAGCGCTTTACTGAAGGTATGGATTTTTCAACATCTGATCATTCAAATAGCTTTCCATCGGATACACATTTAAAAGCTTTTGTTGATGCACAACGCCTCGCTTATGCTGACCGTGATCACTATGTTGCCGATACAGATTTCGTTACAGTGCCATCAGAAGATTTGATCAACCCCAAATATCTTGATGCTCGCGCGAATGACCGATTTTCAGCCTCACAATCCCCAACAGCTGGCGATCCCGGAGCGATATTGCACAACAAACCAATAATAGACATGTGGGGCCGTGACACCAGCGATGACAAACCCGGCACAACGCATCTTTCCATCGTTGATATCTATGGCAACGCTGTTTCAATGACAGCAACGGTAGAAAGCCCATTCGGCTCTTCTATCTGGGTCGAAGAAGGTGGTTTTGTGCTCAATAATGAGCTCACAGATTTTGCCCGCACGCCTCGCATAAATGGTAAGCTAGTCGCCAATGCACCCGCCCCGAATAAACGCCCACGTTCGTCTATGTCACCAACTATCGTATTTGACGCAAACGATGATCTCTTCATGGTCACTGGTTCCCCCGGCGGAAACTCAATCATCGCTTATACTGCTAAATCATTGCTAGGAGTGCTTGATTGGCAAATGGATGCTCAAGCAGCAGCTAATCTACCCAACATCATAGCTAGAGGCGATAGCGTGAATGTTGAGATTGGAGTTCCTGACGGTCAAAATGCTGCGACGACCTTGAAAGACGCCGGATATAACGTACGCGAGCGAGAAGGTGAAAACTCTGGTATTCACACGATTGTTGCTCGCGGAGATCATTTTGAAGGCGCTGCAGATAACCGACGTGAAGGAATTGTCGCAACTATTGATAATAGAGAATAATGAAAATTTAATTTTGTTATCAGATATTTGGGTCTGTTCGCTGCAGTTTCACAACAAATGCAGCGCCATGCTCATAATCATGGTTTAGGTATACGTCTCCTCCCATTGCAAGGGCTAACTCACGTGTGATCGCAAGCCCTAGCCCTGTGCCTCCTTTATTTTCAGAGATAGAAAAAGGAAGGAAGAGTTTGTCCCTGACGTGAGCAGGCACACCTGGCCCATTATCTTCAACAATGATATGCATCCACCCTTTCTCAACAGTCGCAGCAATACGGACTAGCCCTGCTTCGATATTGTGATCAGAAATAGCTTGGCCTGCATTTCTCACTAAATTTGATAATAGACGATGCAACATATCTGGATCAGCATATGCAGATATGTCTTCATCTACATCATTTAGCCAATCAATTTCAGCAAACGCAGATATACCTTCAAGAAAAGCTTCTTCAACGATATTTCGAATTTCAATCGACGCCATTTTGGCCTTAGGCGTGTCAGACTTCCCATACAATAATGTTGACTCAGCAAGGCCGATGGCACGTTCAATCGCTCTCTCCAACCTTGGGGCCACGGATTGAACACGCGGATCTTCTGAACGCCTTAAGCTATCGGAAGCTAGCCGAGCAACAGCCAATGAATTGCGTAGATCATGGGTGATTTTAGCAACCGCTTCTCCTAGTTCCGCTAAACGTTTTGTTTGTCGGAAGGAATTAGAAACAGCACTCTGCATATCAATCAATGCGTTTTCTGCTTTACCAATCTCATCCTGACGTCCTGATGGTTTAAAAGCTGCCAGACGTTCAGGCGCTTCGCCGAAATCGGCAACAGCATTAGTAATTCGCATCATAGGCTTTACCACTAAGCGATATAGTGACCATGAAATAAATGCCCCCGTTAGCCCTGAAACAAGCAGAGACAATAGCAAAATATTGTAAGCATATTCCAATAAATCGCTGCGCAAAGCAGCTTCAGGCACAATAATATCAATGTATTTATCATCACTACCACTGTCCGTTGATGATAAAATGCGCAGGATGCGGCCCTCTTTTGCTGTTGCATGTTCTATAGTGCGAAAGAAAGAATCCCAACCGCGCTCTTCGCGCAAATCCATCGGTACAGGTATCGAATCGATAGGCATTTGCGGGCTAAAGACCAGCTCCCACATATCCTCATCCCCCATTGCCACTGCTAGCAATTGGGTTTCAAATAACAAGCGCTCACTCAATCCCTGTGAAACTTGACGGTTAGGTGCAGCCTCTAGTGCAATTGCTGCTATTTCTGCAGCCTGCACTCTTTCATCGAACCAATCATTCCTAAACTTTGACACTGAAGGCAGAAAAATCAGAAATTCTGCCAACAGTACAAACACAACGGTAAGACTCAGTAGTCTTGCCGGTAATCCAGTTTCAAATTTGGGTAGCTTAAAAAAGCGATTCTTCTTGTGATTTTCTACACCACTCTTGTGCACGCCAGCCCCTGCTGGGTGATTTCCGTCCAGAGACAACAAGTTTTTACTTGTTTCCTTAGAAGAAAATTCCTCTTTCACTCATCCCCATTTTTCTGTTCGAGTCAGGCAAATCTAATCAAAATGCCTGCAGAATCTTTACTATGAATTTTGCTTTTTTACCGAATACAAGTGGTTCATACCATTTTGATGCCGCCCGTTTAAGTATCTCAGTGCGTGTTGGATAAGGCGAGATGAAATTCGTAAGAGCTTTAATTTTTAAACCATTAGACATTGCCAGTCCCGCAAGCTGAATAATATCTCCAGCCCCCTCACCAACTATCGAAGCACCAAGAACAGTCCCATTTTTCAGGGCAACAATTTTTGCACCTCCAACTGTATCTTTTTCTGCAATTGCCCGGTCAATATCATCAAACTCGAATTTTGAGACTTTTACTTTATCACCATATTCTTTACGTGCCTGAGCTTCCGTTAGACCAACCTGCCCAATCTCCGGTGAGATATAAGTTACCATTGGCACAGGCAAAGAATCTGCGCGTGTTGCAGACTTAAACAACGCATTGCGAACAAAAACAGATGCATGCCAACCTGCTAGATGCGTAAATTGTCCGCGTCCCGCTGCATCGCCCAGCGCCCATACACGTCCATTCGACACAGACCGTAAATTCGGTTTCGTCTTGATACCAAGATGATCATATTCAACGCCGCCCGCCTCCAGCGCTAGTGTATCGAAAAATTGAACGCGACCAGTTGCGACAAGCAAATGACTTGCTGTCACCGCAGACACTTCATTCGCAGCGTTTTGTACTTCAACACGTATGCCTGACCCCGTCGTGGAAACAGCATTTACCGCATGTTGTTCAAGTATCTCAACACCCTCTTCTCGCATTTTCTCTAAAGCTAAAGCCGCGTGCTCTTCATCTACACGACTAAGCGCTTTAGAGCGCTCAATGACAGTCACCTTTGCCCCTAAACGCCGGAAGGCTTGCGCCATTTCAATGCCAATTGGCCCGCCGCCGAGAATAGCCAAATGCTCAGGCAAAACGTCAATATCAAAGAGTGTTTCATTCGTCAGATATTCTATATCTTCAAGGCCGGTGATTGGCGGAATCAACGCCCGCGATCCAGTTGCGATAATTACACGTTTCGCTTTCACCTGTGTGGTTTGAGATGCAATCACATGCTCTGTTACAAAATGAGCTTCTTCCCTGATCACGGTAACGCCCATGCCTTCAAACCGCTCTTGACTGTCATTTGGTTCAATCGTGCCGATAGCACCTTGAATGTGTATTTTAACACGCTTCCAATCGACACCCGGATCTGCTGAAGTCAATCCAAATTTATCTGCAGTCCTAAATGCTTGCGCCTGTTTTGCCGAAGCAATCAGGGCCTTAGAAGGAACACATCCATAATTGAGACAATCTCCGCCCATCTTCCCTTTTTCAAAGAGCACAACTTTCAAGCCAAGCATCGCTGCGCCTGCAGCAGCGGATAAACCGCCAGCCCCCGCCCCGATCACAACAAGGTCAGCTTTGAGACGCTTTTTGGTGCTTTTTTTCTTAGCGACTTCATCTAAACTGCTGGACATGATTTATTCCTTAGAAGTTCTTATTCGCTATCAACCACAACAGCAGATTTAGGCCCAATTTTTTTCCACGCAACCGGTATGAGCGAAACAATCCCCAACGCAATCAATGCAGGCAGTAAATTTTTTGCGACACCTGCAAAATCAGGAGTCTCCCCGGCGTCAAATGTTGCACCCAATCCTGCACCAATCCAAGTGTATGCAATAACCCCCGGAATAATACCTAAAGCAGTTGTCAGGGCATACTGACTATATTTTGCGCCTAGGATAGCCGGCGCAATGTTAGCGACAGGAAAAGGGACAATTGGCAAAAACCGAAGTGCAAACATATAAGAAAGTGCATCTTCTTTAAAACCAGCCTCCATCTTTTTCACAAAGGGTCCTGCCTTATCCTGCAATGCGGTTCCTAAAGATGTCTTCGCCGCAAAAAACAATGCTGACGCACCAAGAGTTGCTCCTATAACAGTTAGGATGCTCCCGCCGGCCAGTCCAAACAAAAAGCCGCCAGAGATAGTAATCCAAAGCGCGCCAGGAATCATAAACAAAGTCGCAAAGGCGTATATTGCCAGATACGCGAAAACAGCAACAATCAGGTTCTCAGATACAAAACTTGTGAGCACTTCACGTTGAGTTTGCAATGTTTCCTGCGACAATAATTTATGCCAGCCATTGGCAATAAAAACTGCGATCACAACCGCCATAATATATATTGGCCACATTCTTATAAGCAAATGTGGTCCTGATTTCGTATTTTCATCAACTTTTGAAACTGCGTTCATAATGATCGTGCTTTCTTATTTTTTAATATCATTGAGCGACCAATCATATTGATATGATTTGACCATAGTCTCTGCTGATAAATTTGACGCTAACGACGGCGATGCAAATTTCATCAAATGCATCACTGAACCAACTTGTGAATCGCCAAAGTCCTCCTTAAACCAACGATATATACTTGAAAGTTTCAATCTACCGTCGGGCAACACTTCAACACCTCTGGGGTGATTTATAAATTCTGTAGCAGCGCGGTCCAATTCTATATCCAAAGTTTCAGCTTCCCACGCTGTCTTCTGAATATTGGGACACCCGATTGACGCACAATTTACTGCATAATGGACGCGAGGATCATTCCATTTCTTACGCAATATTTTGTGTTCAATATCATTTAAGCTCAGACTAGAACCATCCACTTCAACGATATCCCTATTCCAAGGTCCGCGCGAAATAAAGTTTCCGCCAATGTCACGAATAGAATCGACTGGATAATTTTTAACAACAAGTTCAATTGTCAAAGCGTTATACAGATTAGCCCATGCAGCAAAACTTTGCTCGCTTGTTCCATTGTTGAAAATTTCACTCTCGGCAGTCTCTTCAATATAAGTTCGAAGTTTGCGCCTATCTAAATCACTCTCCTTCAACCGCGCATAATCTACACGATTGATACCATCACTATTTTCCTGAACATACTTTCCCAATAATTGCGTCCAAGCTTCATGTGATTGCGCCTTTGCAGGCTGCATCATCAGAGTAAGTACAAGGCTTAGAATTGAAAAAACAGGTAAACGCATTGAGATAGTCCTTATTTTTAGAACTATCTCAATAGCAGGTTTTATGTGAAATGCCTTTTCACAAGACTATTTCCATCGCTAACAAGCGTGTGATTGAAAGTTTACAAGTTAGTTCACAAGATCAATGCGACCTATTCCGTGCCGTCCCAATCCAGTTGCTCAATTGCAAACTCTCTCATACGCTCAGACCGTGCAACGATATCTTGAGGACGCCATTTATTAAGTTGTGCGACCTCTTCAGACATAGCAAATGGCTGTTTCATTTCTCTGTAAAACTTTACTTTCTCAGAGAAATCACCGGATCCCGCTTTGTTATTTGTTTCTCGATCAATCAAGATCAAATTACCCAACATATTGCACAATCCTAGGCGTGCATCTTGATCCGGGAAATCTATCGCCCATTGCTTGGCATCAGGAGAAGGCGATGTCGGCATCACATGCTCAACTGTTCCGCCAGCGACATAATCAGGCAATGCTTCCCGCGTCCAATGCAAACTCTCAAGCCAACGTAAAAATGAAACACGGGCCTCATAATCATCAAACCCCGTCGACAATTGACGTAATGCTCTGTCCTTTTGAGTCGGTTTCAGGCGGAGCGCCCCATAACTCAAAGACATACAATTTCTAGACTTTCCATCTCCGGTAAGCCCTTCTGATTGTTCTATAGCACGGCGAATAATCGCATGTCGGGCTTTTGCCCCAAGTCCAGCCAATGAAATTGCCATCGCACGACGGTGAAAATCTGAAAAACGGTTTTCAACCACATCCATCCGGCGCTTATTGTTTTCCAATTGAGCCTGCTGATAAACAAAAATAAAGTGGAGCGCCAATGGCTTCCATTCATTCCAGTTTTGCAATCCCAAACGCCATAAATCCCCATCAAACGGATCTTGTTTAGGATCATAAACAGCTGTTTTCAAAAGTCGCCATGCATGAGACAGGCTTTCTAAACGCTCCATCCATTCCAAAATAGCAAAACCTGGACGAGCTTCGGCAAGATAATCACCAAACTCGACAAGGTGGGATGGCCCTTGCTGTTCACGGCGCTCAATATAATCCACCGCGCTCATAAAATTCTCTAGGTCAGGCGTCGTAGAAATACGATCCCACACATCTTTGACTTGACGGGCGCGATCATCATTGCCTGCGATGTCCATAAGAACACCTTTTAAGATATCAACCGCTGAAAGAGCCACTCCGCGCTGATTGGAGGTGACGAATGCCTGACGTGCTAGCCGCATGTCTTCGATTTGAATGGCAACAACCCGAACGCGAGTCATCAAGAACTCGGCAAAAGCCGTCAATTCTGTTGCACTCATGTCCTGAGTCAACCTTCGGAACTCTCTTATTGCACGTGTTACACGGCCACGCGGCGTATTTGATTCTAGATTGCGTCTAAACTTAATACTTTCGCCTCGCTTCTGCGCGAGTTCAGTCAACCAACGCGCTGTACCAGTCTCTTTATGACTTTTGACAGGATAAGTTAAACGATACCCCCACTGAGCGTCCTCAACAAAACCATGGATCCAATCCCCCCACTCTTTCGAGACAAGAGAAACCCGATCACGCAAAACAGACAGCAAAATTGTCAAACTCGTTAAACGCTGCAAGCCATCATAAACTTCACTTACACCATTTTTAGGAGGAGCAAGATACATTGGTCCCAGCAGGTACGCATTGGGAGGGCCTTCAATGACCGTTTCGATTTCTGGAGCGACACCAGATAGATCACCTGTTTGCAAATCATCCGGCGACAAAGACAAAAGATTATCATCATCATCTTCCTCGGCCACGTCATAGTGAGCAGAAAAAACACGATAAATATCTTCAAACAACGCAACGCAGTTAGCAGCTTCCCATTTAAAATCTCTTTGAATGCTTGCAGGTTGAAACAACCTTCGTCCCATCAAGGAGCCGACTGTTTCCACGCGCGTTGCAATGTCATTCGTTGGTTTAGCGCCCATGAATGGTGACCACCCTCCTAGTATTTCCCAAGCAGGCTCTTTTTGCACCATCTAATAGCTAAGGTAAACAAAGGAGTGTAAGAGAAACCACGAGAAATGACTTGTGACTAAACTTTTGGCATAAGGCCCTTGACTTACTTGCCCCATACCTATAGCAACCGCTCCTTCTTATTACCTAGTTTTTTGTTAGAGGGCGTGAGCCGTGAAACGTACATTTCAACCAAGCAACCTCGTTCGCAAACGTCGCCATGGCTTCCGCTCGCGGATGGCTACAGCTAACGGTCAGAAAGTATTGGCCCGCCGTCGTGCGAAAGGCCGCAAGAAGCTATCGGCTTAAGCCCGATGGCGTCTGAGGCGCTGAACGAGACTACAATTGACCGCGTCGAGCGCTTACGCGTTCGGCGCGCGTTTTTGTTTGTGGCCAAAGGATATGCTGAAAGACGACGCTCAGTCGTTGTTCAAGCAAGACCTAGATTAAGCCTTCAAGTAGATTCCGTGACAAATCCCCCTTCCCAAAACAACATAAACACACCGGCAAACACACTCATTTCACCGAAAATTGCAGGTGCAGGTTTTACAGCAACAAAAAAAATAGGTGGCGCTGTCGTTAGAAATCGCGCAAAACGACGCCTTCGAGAAGCTAGCAGTCAATTAATGTACAAACATGCCCTTGCTGACGTGGACTATGTGTTTATAGCAAGACGTGACACAGCGACCCGACAATGGGATGGATTGCTTGACGATGTAGAAAGCGCATTGCTAAGCCTTCGTCAGAAAATTCTATCAGGTGATCCACCTGACCCGAAACCAAATCGTTATGGCAATCAACGCAATAAAAAGCGCTGAACGCAAATAATAAAACTGAACTAGAAGAAGTAGAGAACGCGCCAACATGCAGCAGCAACCACAAGACCAAAAAAGTTTTATGATTGGCATTGGCCTTGTCCTCTGCGTCATGGCTCTATCTCAATTCTTTATCTGGGGACCTCAGCAAAAAGCGCAGGAACAAGCCCGCTTGGAAGCTCAAGCG